>JAJZZW010000051.1 GCA_021797385.1 Thermoplasmata archaeon
AGCGCAACATCTATTATTATACCCAGAGCAAGCACTACTGAAGCATATATATTATAATAAAAGGCCTTGCCAAAATTGCCTTTATAGGCAAGCATGAATGCAGTCAGCATGATAACCCCGTGAAATGTTGTTGTGATATAAGATAAAATGTTCAATCGATATACAATATCTCCACCGAATGCAAGAGCAACCGAAAGAATCTGGTTAATCCCAGCAAATTTTAGCGCATTTACACCGAGAAGTGTGGCAAAACTATGAAGGTTATTTTCTCTATCATATTCCATATCCGGTATATGGTTATATAAGTCAAATCCCAGGGCCCAGAATATAGTGGCGAAAACGAAAAACCATGGTATTCTATCTATAATATAAACTGGATTGTGTGCCCCGATGGCTGCTATGGCACCTGCCATAACCGAAAGTCCCTGTATAGAAGCAATCTGATAGTTTGCAAATGAAGTATACCTCTTCATATAGGGATAGCTCATTATTACCAGAGCACCAAGAGGTGATATTGAAAACGCCACAATATTGATAAAATAAATTGAAATGAAATAACCAACAAGACCTATTGCTATCAGGGTATATGCATTTTTTACTGTAATGACACCGGTAACCAGAGGTCTTGTTCTTGTCCTGGGATTTTTTGCATCTATGAACCTGTCGGCGAGATTATCATTTGTCATCCCCGCTATCCTTATAAAGAAAAGTGCAAAGAAAATTAGTATCAAAATTCTGAGAGAAGGTATACCACGGATCGCCAGAAAAGCACCGAGATAGGCCATGGGGAGGCTGAAAAAAGTTTGCTCCATTCTGAGAAATCTTAAAACGATGTAAAGTTTGCTTTTTACATCTTTTGTCCCTCCAGGATCCCACATCTTTCCCTATTTATGGCAAATTAATAAACCTTATTAAAAATTTTTCTCGATTAAAAATGACTTATAATCCCCATTTTTCCCCTTCTGATTCTGTAATATTTAGAAAGAAATGCAGGCATTAACGAATATATATATCCTGTATGTACTGATGATTCCTCAATATCCCAAGGATATCTACTTTTAATTCTTATGCCAGACCCATCAAAATTATCCAGAATTGAAATGAATACCGGTTTGAAATCATTCATAACTCCGTTGAGGCGTGAACCGACGAAGGTACCCTCTCTCATAGCAAGCTCTCCCAATTTTATATCCGAGTCAACAATATCTCCAACGGCATATATACCATCCTTTACCTTGAAATTTCTATCAACTTTCAGGAAATTTTTAAACAGCGCAGGTTTGCAGCGTGGAAAAATGAAATCTGGTTCTGGAGATATAGATATTCCTGCGGTTTTCAGGAAATTTTTAACGGCGATTGCAACATCTTCCCCCAACCAACTCATAAAGCTACCACTATAACCTGCCTTTATTCCAGTTTTATTTAATTTTAATATATACTGCAACAGAATATAATCATCAAATTCATTTTCAGAAGCAATATAATGATTCCCGTAAAACCTGACATTGTCCATGAATCTTATCTGTCCTTCTCTGGAACATCCTGCTGCAATAACAATGTTTTCCCCACGATATTCATGCTCATCGGTTTCCACTGAATAATTATTCATATTTACTCTAACCACTTTTTCACTTACAGCGCGTGGAATATTTATTTTTATATCTGATTTTTTTGAATGATAAACAAAGACACCGTTTGAATCCATTAGCAAAGTATTACTCTTATCTTTTATAGTATAATAAGCATTCAATCCCGAGTAGCCTGCACCGATGATTATGTTTTTATATTCCTCCAAAAGATCTACTCTCTGTCTACCGTTATATTTTTTACAGATGCAATTTCACTATCCAGAAAATATTTCAGCGACTTCCGTATAATTAAGTCCAGAGTTGTTGGAGGTATATTCAGTGTTGCAGAAAGTTCCATGAGATTAATTCTCTTCGGAACATCAAAAAATCCAAGGTCGTATGCCTCTTTTACAATGAAAAGTGATTTTTTGTCTACCTTGGATTTTTTATATATATTTATTAATACGTCATTTCCTGTTGCATTCTTTAATCTTTCAGAGAGCTCCCTAACCAGTTCCATACTGGTCATTGACATATACCATATATTTTCCCCTTTCTCTATTTTCTCTTCCTTGGTAAACGATGCATCCCCTTCCCCGGTGTATTTTTTTATTATGCCGAGTACTGGGCATTCCTCAGTGGCCAATTTTATTATCATAATATTATCATTACTGTATAAAGTGTCAACATTAAGAACTTCACTGCTTGCCTTAATTGACGAAAGTATTTTCCCGAGGTCATTATTTTTATAATAAATCTCTGCAATTTCATAAACGACACCGTCTTTTATTTCTTTCTTTATTACTCTTGAATTAATCCCGAACTCCGAATATAAACCACTGAGCGAACAGCTCTGATTTTTTATTCTGAATTTAACATCCATCTGTGTTCCCTCTCTGTGTGTCATATTGCGCCTTACAAAATATATGCATAATGGGTTATAAATTTTTGTAATCTATGATTAATAGTCTGACCATTTTTAAAGTTTTGCACCTGTAATTACAATCCATGATTTGTAGAACGATTTTCCATCCCACCGGATTGTAGAGGAATACCCACTTCTGTCATTTATAATATATTCAAGGGATTTTATACCCTCATCTGATTTTTTATCCACTGGATTTAACCACTGTTCAAACGTAATTTTCCTGCTATAGATTTCACTTTTAATATTGATGAATCCAGCATTCTCTAAAATTGTTTCCCACTCTTTCGGGGATGCAGCGTACATATGGGATGGGTCACGCATTCTCTCCATATTATTCAAACTATTTATCATATTATCCGGTGCGGTCATATCGTCTATTCCTATCCTGCCACCTGATTTCAGAACCCTGTAGCATTCATTTGCAAATTCATTTTTATTCCTGAAATGATGCGGGGCCCTCCTGGATGTAACAATATCAAACTTTTCATCCTCAAATGGCATAGAATCAACATAGCCTTTGACCGTAATTACATTTTTGAGTCCATTTTCCTCAGCAAGCTTTCTGGTTTCATCGAGCATTTTATCAACCATATCCAGAGCATAAACTTTTGATATTTTCTGTGCCAATTTAACTGCAGTGAAACCAGCACCAGTGGCTGCATCAAGCCCGATCATATCTCTATTCAGTTCAAGCATATTCATGAGAATATTTAGATCATTGTCTCTTGCATGGGATTCACTTTTTGAATAGTAATCAGAGTTTTTGGAAAAAAAATCTTTCGTTCTATCATATCCATTCATGAAAAAATATTGTTACAGCGTATATAAACTAATCTCAAATTATTGTATTATATAAAAATAAACTCCCAAATGCGGAGAGTGGGATTTGAACCCACGAATCCCTGCGGAAATGGACCCTAAATCCATCGCCTTTTCCTAGCTCGGCAATCTCCGCACACTCTGTATTATGTAAGTTTATATATAATTTATTGAACAAATTAGAAATACAGTTCAAGCATCATGGATTATGATAGATCCGGATGATACTGCAGTGGTAATGATTAATTACAGTACGGACTTTTTCAGGCATACGTTCAGCAAAATGGAGTTTCTGATGGGTATGGATTATATGAATTCCTTCATTTCTAAATATAATATTCCTGTTCTATTCACCAGAAGAAAACTCTATTATGATATTCGCAATCATGAATTAAAAGAGATACGGGATTTCAAGGAAAAAAACAGGAAGAAGAATATGCCTCCGGGATCTGATTACGATGAAAATTTTATAAAGGAATTTAATAGAAAAATAGCCATTGAAAATGAAATAAATGTTCATAGGGAGGATATTTTTTTTCAGAGCAACATTGAAAACATATTGAACAATATGGGAAGAAAAACAATATTATTCGGCGGGTTTTTTACGGATACTGATGTATTCATCAGTTCTGTAAGTGCCAGCATCCGTGAGTACAGAAGCCTGGTGGTATCTGACATATCTTCCACCTACTCTGAGCGTTTATACTTTCAGTCCCTGGAAATGATTAGTCAGTTCATAGACATTATAGATACCAGAGACCTCGGAGAGGATTTTCCGGTATAGTTATGATAGGTAAATTATTTAACAGGCTAACATCGTTATAAATATTATTTAAGCGTTGAAATGTTATAGTTCCAATAGGTAAACTATTTAACCCCATGATAAATAATAGTTTATGCTGGAACAGTTATTTAAGCCTAAAAGTATAGCAATTGTTGGTGCATCATCTGACAGCCTCAAGGTTGGCAATATCATTTTAAGGAATATAGCATCATCTTACTCTGGTAAAATTTATCCCGTAAATAATAAGAGTACCGAAATATCCGGTTATACCGTATATAAAAACCTTAGAGATATCAAGGAACCTATTGATCTCGTAGTAATTGTTGTTCCAAGGGATGCTGTACCCGGGGTGATGGAGGATGCAGCAGCAGTAAAGGCCGGCGCTGCAATAATTATCACATCAGGTTTCAAGGAAACTGATCAACACGGTGCGGAACTCGAAGATAAGATAATGGCAACTGCAAGGGAAAATAATATAAGGGTACTTGGTCCGAACACTATTGGTTTAATAACACCGGAAGTTAATGCAACATTTGCATTTGCAGATGTAAAAAGGGGAAAGGCTGCAATTGTTGCACAGAGCGGGGGGCTCGGTGTATACATGCTTAACTGGGCCCAGGAATCCAATGTAGGAATAAGCTATTTCATAAGTCTTGGAAACCAGGCAGATGTGGACGAAACAGATGCCCTGAAGTTCCTTTCTTCGGACGTTGAAACCCGGGCGGTATTTTCATATCTGGAGGGTGTTTCATCGGGGAATAAATTCCTATCAGTTATACCGGATGTTACAAGAAGAAAGCCGGTAATATTCCTAAAGGGCGGAATAGGCAAAACCGGCGCAGCTGCTGTTAAGACACATACGGCCAGTGTTGCTGGGTCTATAGATATTTTCCGGGCAGCAGTGAGAACCGTAGGAGGCATCTTTGTTGATAATATAGAGGATATGCTCAATCTTGCAAAGATAGTGCTCTCCTCAGAGCCGGTAACAGGAGATATCCTTATTATAACAAATTCAGGGGGCCACGGTGTGCTTGCAACCGACGCAATAGACACAGAAGGACTAAAGGAAATAGAACTTCCGGACAGGATAAAGCAGGAGCTGCTCAGTGTAATACCTGCGCAGAGTACACCAAGAAATCCAATAGACCTTTCCGGTGACGCTGACTATACCAGATATAACAACGCTCTGGGAATAGTAAAGGATCTGGACTGTACAAAAATAGTTATAGTACAGTCACTACCAATGGTTACCTGTTCTGATGTTGCAAAGGCAGTTGTAAATTATCGTGGAAAGGGGGTAATAGGAATTACCATGGGTTTAGATCAGAATGCGGCTGCAAAACTTCTGGATTCTGTATCGGTGCCATCATTTATATTTCCTGAGGATGCCATCAAATCCATAAAATATATGGTAGACAAGCCGGAACCTGTAAAAAAGATCAGGACGCCTGATCCCATAAGAAAGGCTGCTGACCTCGTCAAGGGAAAGACCTACCTGAGGGATTTCGAGGCAATGGAGCTTATGGAAATATACGGCATAAGAACCCCTCTGTACGCTATGGCAGAAAATGTTGACGAAGCCCAGGCTGGATCAGACACAGTTGGATATCCATTTGTCATGAAAATTTCCCCGGATACTCCTGTACACAAAACAGATGTAAAAGGGGTTATCATGAACGTGGAGAAAGATATGGTTTCACAGGCATTTACAGAACTCAACTATAAAAGGGTGATAATGCAGCAGCAGATTTCAGGAGCGGAAATATTTATAGGAGGAATAAACGATCCTGTATTTGGTCCAGCCATTGTGGTAGGAATAGGTGGCGTTTACATGGAAGTTATCAAAAGCCTGAGCTATGGTATATGCCCTGTTTCGGAGGATGAAGCATACAGGATGATAAAGGAGAGCAAGATTCTGGATATGCTCAGAGCAAGAAACAGCAATTACGATGTAAATGCAACGGTTAGTGCCATTTCAAAGATATCAAACATGTTCATAGATCTGAATATTAAGGAAATGGATATAAATCCGTTAATCGTTAATGAAAAAGGGGCCTTTGCAGTGGATGTGAGAATTGTTCTCTAATTTAATGGTAAAATGATATTATCATACCGATCAGGAATATAATGCCTATAAACGAATTGGCGTTGAAGAAGGACATCCTGATTGTTTTTATATTTGATGGGTTTATAATAATATGCTCATAAAATATTAATCCTATAATAGGAATTAAAAGGAAATCATAATAAATATTTTTGACCAGAAATGCTATGAAGATAAAAAGTACTATGGTAAATATATGGAAAATATAGGAAATGGTCATTCCCTTCCTGAGACCGAACCTCACATTCAGAGTTTTCAGATTGTTTTTCCTGTCATAAGCCATATCAGGTATAGTGTATATAATATCAAATCCGGCTATCCAGAATGTAGAAATAAGAACAGTAATGTAAATTATCAATGGCGGGAAAACTGGTGTTATGGCCAGGAATCCGCCGAGAACTCCAAGCCCAATGGTAAAGCCCATGAAGAGGTGCCTCCATGCAGTTACCCTCTTCAATAATGGATCCGCTATGAAAAACAATATCACAACAGGTGAAAGATAAAAAACGACATCATTCAGAAAATATGTGGAAATTTCAAATACCCATATAAGTATGGCAGTGAAAATGTATGCACTTTGGAGCTTCATTGTGCCTTTTACCAGTGACCAGTCCCTCTTTCTTGGATTGGTTTTATCATATCGCAACCCCATTATTCTGTTTATGGACATTCCTGCGCCTCTTGCGCTTGTGGCAGTTATAAGAATTATTATGTATTTCAAAACATGATAGGAACCACCGGATGCTATTATTGCTCCAGCATAAATAAATGGAAGATCGAATACCGTATGTTCAAGTTTTATGAAATCAACAAGTTCTCTTGCCTTCATATTATAACCATGATAGTAAAACTGTTAATTAATAATGCGTTTAATATATTGATTAATCATCCTTATACATGGTATCTGTATCGTCTCCTCCCTGGAAGAAATCGGACATACCCGTATATACATCCTCAAAGCCGAATCCATCCTTGGAGGATACTGGAAGTATCTTGTTCAATATATTGGAATCCTTCAGTGCATTTATTATATTCAGAAAGTAATCTTTTACTGTTTCTGTATTCTCATTTCTGAGCTCATCATATAGAAGGTCAGGATTATCCTCCCAGTTCGATATTTCTTTGACTTTATCATCACCTATTAGGTCAATCTTATTCAGTATGAACATCATAGGCACATAAAATCTGGAATATACCGAGCCGAAAAGCATTTTTTCCGAAACATAGCCTGAAGGTGTCTGTGAAATCATGGAATCTGCCATAAATGCTATCATGGCCTTCTTATCAGCAAGCGATTTGACTAGCAACGGGCTTCCCGGTCTGAAGCTGAAAAGCTCAATTTGCCCTGGCGTATCAAATATCACATAGTAGTCATCATAAAGGTCAAGTTTTGATTTTATTTTTTCTATATTGTCAAGAAGCAGGTCCGCTGCAACGATCTGCGCTCCATTTGGACCGAGAGAATATGCGGACATGACATCACTCAGTGAAATAAACTCCCTTATATCAATATCTGGTTCATATGGCAGGTATTCAGCGCCCGGGTCCAGATTTACAACAATTGCATCATATTCGTTCTGTATAAGCCAGTCCTTGAATGATCCGCAGAATGTTGATTTACCGGTACCGGCTGGCCCTGTTACAAATAATGAACCTATCATGCTTCTCCATTGCTTGAGTTTATTTAAATGATTCCAGTGTTGCCTCTTCTACCTTAACAGGTTCAGCAACATCAAATGTATTATCTATGGAATCTATTAAACGCCTTATCTGATACTGCAAATAAACAGGAAGTTTGTATTCATCCATAACCTTCTCAGTTTCCTTGAGATACTTTACTATGCTTCCATGGTGTATTGTAAGTATAATATTATCCGATCCGCATTTCAGGCATTTCCCTGAAAGGGGGACACGCCTGAATTTTGTGTTACATTTCGTGCAGCGGAATTCCTGAGTGAAGAAGCTCCTCATATTCCCGAACATGTCTGGAAGAAAATGTGATGATATCACCCTTGCGGCAACATCATTCTCATCAACTGATAAAAGTTTGGTGGCAAGGCCCAGCTGTTTTTCTATCTTTTCCTGCATAGAATCTATGGTTTTATACGCTGACATCAGTACACCACCATTGAGATCGGATGTATCAAAGGAAAATCCTGAACCCGTGTATATTCCCTGGGTTTCGATTTTTGTCTTCATTGTAAGCATCATTTTCTCTATCTGTGATGGTGGAATGCCCTTTTCAGTAGCCTCGTAAAATTCCCGTGGATATTTCCATAGAGTATCAACGTTCATGGCCTCTTTATCAACCTCTTCAGGGTCTAGAAGCACTGTAAGCACAAGGGGTGCATCCATCAAACCGCCTGTTGTGGACGGAAGGAAATCTCTGGAAAAGTCAAGAAGCCCCTCGAGCAGAAGCATTATGCTGTCCTCATCCCCATCGCAGTTTCTTCTTTTTGCGGCATGGTAAAATGGATGGGCATAGCAACCGCTTACCCTCGAAAATCCAATTATTCTTGAAACTATGCCGCCTGATGTATGCGGTGCCAGGCCTATCACAAGCTCACCAATAAGATCGTTTATATCATGGCAGGAATAATATGGCTGCATGTTATAATACCTAACCAGCAGATCATCAACAAAATTTGCCACATTAAGTAAATATTTTGCAGAATCTTCTGGTATTATTATATCCTGCGGGTATATTTCATTGAGTTCCTGGTCTGGATAGCCCAGCGCTTCCAGCTGTTCAGAGCTAAGATTCAGTTCGCTCTTCTTGAAATGGGTTATGGGAATATCTGACATATCATACCTGCATGTACCGTCCTTGTTAATGCTTATATCATGTATTGATCTTAAAATTCCCTTTTCAATTGGCTCAACAGCATTGTTTTTTGACATTAATTTTTTAACGCCCTTTAATTCTTTAACCTGATCCGGTCTTATATTGAGTCTCGATTCCGCCTTCTGGAGCACATTATTCAGGTCAATTTTCATTTTTCTGTTCTGGTTCTGGTTGTATGTAACCGAACCACAGTTTTCGCAGACAGTTAATGGGGTCTCATTACCACAATTTTTGCATATCCTCTCGTTGAGTTCTATTGTATATTCTGTTTTATTTTTCGCAGCATTTAATATTGAGCGCCTATTGTCGCCATAATTCAGAATTGGAAATAATACATGGACTTTTGGCTTCATTTTCCTGTCTCCTGCCTTCTCCGGTCTGCCGAGCCTGGCTCCTACACGCACTGGAGACCTTGCCTTTATTATTATACCAGAAAGCTGATTAACAGCCTCAAGAGCATTGCCCGATGTAAATGTACCATCTCCTGAGATTATTCCATTTTCAACAGAAAAACCAGTGGATGCAAGTAGTGGATAATATTGTTTTACTATAATAGATTCCTTATCCTGTTTAAACTCTATACCCAGTTTTATGAGAATATCCTTTGCTTCTCCGGTGATATACAGTTCCCCGTTCCTTATTTCACCATCTTTAATCATGGAAATAAGCAATTTAAGATCATCAACAGTTAAGTCATGCCAGTAATAATCATATTCCGGATAAAGAGGTATATTGTATTTTCTTGATATTTCTATGGCTTCGAACTGATCAGGTTTTGAATTTTTGAATTTTTTTAAATCATCTGGTAAATAATAGTACCACCATTCTACTGTAAATGGCGATGTTACGAGATTTTTATTGTTTTCCAGAAAATCCCCATAGGCAATGAGAATTTCACCCAGATCGGTTATCATTTCTATCTGATCTTCGATGGCCTTTGCCTCCTCAACTGTCCTTATCTTTCTATGTTCTCCCGATTTCAGTAACACAGATGGGCCATCTATAGTATCGCAGGGTGTTATTGCAGCAGCTTTTCCTGGAAGTTCTACCTTGATCTGTGAACCTATAGCTATGAACTGATCAACAATGTACATTGAAACGGGATTTATGGATGCGGCTGCAAGCCCCGAAAGCCTGGACCTCCCATATCTCAGCCTGAAACCACCTGGCCGGTTCGGATATCCGAAAACCGGTCTCCCTGCTATTATATCGCGCAAGTATTTCTGTGATGTATCGCCCTTCTCTTCGGTTTTATTTTTACCTATCTTTTCCAGGATATCCCATTCCTTTAAATTCATGATGTTTGTGTACTTTAAAACCTTCCTTGATTTCTGGATTAATCCCTCACAGAGTACCAGGCACATTCCTCCCCTTATACGATTTGTAGGAATACGCTTCATATCCCTGTGTCCCGATATCTCCACTTCCTCACTCCCCTCACCATCGATCATAACCGGAGAATTCCCTATAACAAGGCGTATTTCATCTGGAGTTGGAAGATACTGAAGGTGCTTTGACCTGTTATATGCCTGTATCTCCTCTATATAACGTTCGATTTCCTCATCGGTTGCCTTAAAACTCCCTATATTTAACTCCCTGCGAACAATATCTGCCATCAAAACACTGAGGGCCTGTGCAGTTCCACCGGCACTTCTTATAGGCCCTGAATACACTATATCAACGTATTCGGTGCCGTCATCATTAGGAACTATGTTGACCTCCTTGATTCCTTCCAGTGGCGCAACCAGTATTCCTTCCGTTAAAATTGCAAGTCCTACACGAACAGATTTTTCAAGGGCCATTCTTCTATCTGCCTTGAGCATTTCTGCAACTTTTCTTGAAATCTCCAGGGATACCTCCTCCCTGGACTTTGTTTTGCTGAGTTCCCTGATATCATCCGCAATACCATCTATCTGAATTAATTTTTCAACCCTCTCTGCCATATCATTGGCCAGTGGAATTTCCACATCTGTTGAAACGTCCCTGCCCAAGGATCTTGCCTCCCTGGCTATTTCATAACACGCATTAACGCGCTTTATTAGGGCTTTATTGTAGTTATCCAGATTATGGTCTATCATTCTACGCTTTCAGTAAATCACTCAATAATAACTTATCCATCAATGATGATTTTATTTTTAACTGCTGTTTCATGTAAGCATCCATGGCATTGATCTCCTTTGATAATATCTTATTAAAAACATCAGAACTTACTGTAACGGTTATGTCTGCGTCGATCTTTCCTGCCTGTGGCTCTGTTATATGCCCACTTTCAACTTTGAAATAATAAGAATCCTTATCATCAAAAATAATATCAATGGATTTTGTTATGTTCTGTAACTTCTTTGCATACGTCTGATCGCTTGCTATCTTATCATTTAATTTCTTTACCAAATCATTCAGTACTTCCTGCATATATACTACCTCTTTTTTCCTTTCTGTATTCCAGTGATTTTTTTATGAAATATAAATGTACCTTTGAGGGACTTAAGGGCCTGGATTG
>JAJZZW010000052.1 GCA_021797385.1 Thermoplasmata archaeon
CTGTACAGGCCTATTTTTTGTGTTTTCCAGTTTTTCTAATAAAAAACCATTGAGATCCACCAGCCACCTGGTTGCAGTGAATATATTTGTGGCATTCTTTTTAATCCATTTAATTTTCTGGTAAAAAAACTGTACATTTGGCACATTCAGTGTTGTATCCCTGCTTGCATCTGCATCTAAATCAGAAAGAAATTCTGCACCTAGCAGTGAATTATATGGAATGCCTGTCAAAGCGATTTTCTCAGAATTCATGCAGATAAGTATTGGTGCCATTGTGGACATTCCTACATACGATACTTCCATTTTATCCAGAATATTGAGAATATGAAGATATGTATCGGCAACCACATCAACATTTACGTTGTCTTTTTCAAAGGTGCCTTTAGGATATCTAACATTACCGGCCCGTAATAGTTCCATATCCTCCAGATCATATACTGCCCATTTGATTGAGGAGGAACCCACATCCACACCAGCTATCAGCTTATTTTTAGACATAGTAAATTAAAAGAATAATATGTTGGTAAATATAATAATTGCCTTTTGGATAATTGTATTGTGCTTCAGTCAAATATTATAGCCCCCTTCAAACCTTTTAAGTCCTTTGAATACTGGAATGCCTCCTTCAATGAACTGAGGGGAAAGGCTCTTGAGACAATACTTTCCAGGTCCAGAATCTTCCTGTTTACAATGTTAGCGGCCTCTGCATAATGTTCCAGTGTTGTACCGGTGGAACCTGTAAAGGTAATCTGGTTATAATGTAGTTGATTCATGGATGTTGTTATGGTTGAATCCTCCAGGGAACCTCCGAATACCACCAGAGTGGTGCCGGCATCCAGATATCCAAGAGCCTGGTCCAGTGCTTTTTTGTTTCCTATAGTTATATCCACCAAATCGATATCACCTTTTATATTCTGCAACTCATCCTGATTTTCAAGGACATTGATTGCTTTACTTGCACCGAATTTTATTGCCATATCAAGCCTTTCCCTCATCATGCCTGTAACGAACACCTCTGGAACATTATAATAATGCTTCAAAAGCTGGAGATGTATCATGGCATTGGGGCCATCACCTATAATTACAGCTCTCTTAATTTTCTCGGGTCTCGCAAGGGATAGGGCGTTCAGTGAAACTGCCACAGGCTCGACGAATGATCCCTCAACAAATGAAACATCATCAGACAATTTGATTACCATATTGTTTTTAATATAATCTGCGGGTATGCGCATGTATTCACTGTAGCCACCGTCCACATTAACACCCAGGCTTGTGAGATTTCTGCACATATTGTGAAGGCCACGGAGACAGCGATCGCAAACCATGCAAGGATTATCAGCGGCAACATTTACCCTTTCTCCGGCAATAAATTTATCATTCAGACTCTTCGCCACAATGCCAGATACTTCATGTCCCAGAACACGGGGAGTTATTATGGAATGTGAACCGGAATAATAGGCTTTAACATCTGTCGGGCATACTCCTACGGCTTTAACTTGCAGCAATATCTCACCATCAGCAATTTCAGGCATTTTAGAATCAATGATCTTCACGTCTTCTTTACCAAAATAAATAGCAGATTTCATTACATTGTATATAAAAGATATTAAAAAATATTTGTTTTTATTTTTCCAGTTTTGTTATATCCACAGATTTTGTGACATACGAATCACCCAGTGTGTCGTTCTTGTACTTTATTGCCACATAAATTATAGCTGCAATAGCCAGGATGAATACAAATATCAATCCGCCGAAATATGGCTCTGTCAGGTTACTGTATCCCTCATAAAACGAATATACGAAGAGGATTATTGCACCTGCCGGGGCGATAATTGAAATGAGCAGATTTCTGGGTTTCAGAAGACTTACCTTTTTCCTGAAGAGATATACACCTAGACTTAAATCCGGAATTATATGATGTATAAACCAGAAAGCAACGGCCATGCTTCCGGCCAGGAACAGAGCATCAAAGACACCCTGGCTGAGGCCGTAGAAATGTATCATTACAATTTCATCTATTACTGTTGCTGCAAGCCCTATTACCAGGTTTACCAGTGCTGCGTTTACAGGAGTTCCTCTCTTTGAAATTTTTGACAGGCTTTTGCCACCCAGGAAGTTATCCCTTGACATGGAATATAAGAGCCTGGCAGTTGTCATTCCCGGAACAAAACCCCCGAATCCCTGACCAAGTAACGCTACAAGAACAAATAGTATTGCAGCGGGAATACCCAGGTAAGGAATAAAGGCAGCAAGGCCAGGACTCAGGTCATTCTGTAGTGCAGAGGCATGGGGAAGCCCGACTGCAACAACTTCTGCATATATGGCCATGACACCGACTACTGTGGGAATTATAACTCCTATTACAATAGCCTTCCACACATCCTTAAATGAAGCTTTCCCTTCTTCAGAGAAAAACAGGGGAACTCCATATCCGGTATAGAAAAGGAATCCGGCGAGTATTACCCCGAGGAAAAGCCCGCTTAAGCCACTGGGCGCACTTGCGGGATTGAATGCCTGAACCGAATTATAAGGTGATCGTATGATAACTACTGCCGAATATATTACAAGAACTATAACCTGGAGTATTCCGGAAATGATAACTATTTTTGCGGATATTGAGAGGTCAAGGGCAGTGATTAAAAACATTGCAAACATGAATATTACAGATATAACAATGAACAGCCAGGATGGAAGTATATAACCAGAAATATATGTCATGGAAGTGTAAATTACGTATGCAAAGGCTGTAGATGTTAATACGTCAAATGAGAAAAAGTAAAAGAGATTTTCCAGAGCCACGAACTTTCCCACAGATTTTCCGAAAGCCAGTTCAGCAAGTCCATAATATCCTCCACTGAAGGAAGCAATTCTGCTGTATTCCAGAATAGGAACTGTTGCCAGCAATATTAATACAGCACCTATAATAGGAATCAAAGGTGCAGCAAATCCTCCGTACGTCACAGCAGCTGCGGCATTTGAAACAGCCATTGCCATAGGATAAATAGCCGCTACAGTCATAAATGCCATAGCCCATAAACCGATCTTGTTTTTGCCAAGCGTATGCTTAACATTGTCATCCATGGCAGTAAAACCATATTTTGTATTTAATCCTTTCTATACTTTTATGGGAATAATAATGATAATATACTATTATCAATGTATGATAATTTGCCAGAATAAAGCCAAATAATTATCTATATACGGCATCCCGGTCTCAGGCAAGTTTAATATAATTAGTGGAATTATAGCCAGATAATTATGGTACAATATGGAAGAGAACACAGGATGTTCAGGCTATTCGGAAGAAAGAGAATATTGATAATGGCAATGGATCATGGCATTCCAATGGGGGAACAAAAAGGCCTCTATGACATAGAGGGCACAATCAAGACAAATTCTCAATATGTTGACGCAGTGATACTCAATAAAGGAACCATTCAGACCATAGATTCCAGAGTATTGAATCGTACCGAAATTATATACAAGTTGAATGGCATTACTTCACTTGCACCGAATCCATATGATCTCATTATGTTCACCTCTGTAGAAGAAGCAATTTCATATGACCCTGTTGCGGTTTCTTATGAATTATATATTGGTGCAGAACAGGAACAGCGGAGGTTAGAGGAACTTTCCAGAGTTATAAGTCAGGCAAATAAATACGACATTCCAATTATAAGCCATATATACCCGAATGCAGAGAACAAAAATCCTGAAATAATCTCTCACTGTATAAGATTGGGATTAGAACTGGGTACGGATGTCATCAAAACATTTTATTTCCATGGAATGAAGGACCAGGTTGAAAGAACTAAAAGGCCGATTGTGATTGCAGGAGGAGAAAGAATGAATAATCCTGATGAAGTCTTCAAATATGTAAAGGATGCCATGGATAGTGGAGTTAAAGGAATAGCTATGGGCAGGAATTTATGGGGATGGAATGAGAAGACTCCAGAAGTTGTGAAAGAAGTTTCTAAAATAGTTCACAATTAATCATATATTTTTAATGATAACTTTAGGATGTACTCTATTCAGCAATTGAGGGTTTTCATTATTTTTCTTCTTATTAAGGTATTGTATACTCTCTTCTACAACCTATCTTTATTTTAGTATTTTCTGTTTATCTCCCTGCAATGCTCAACCTTTTATTGATATCAATCATCCATCTTGAATATCTATTCTCAATTCATTCCAAGTAAAGATTTTGCACTACAATAAAGGTGTTATAAATGGAACTATTTACATTAAATCAATGGTTTTTAAATAAATATCCATGAATATTCACTTAAAATATATACAACCTTTCTCATGGTCTGAATGATAGCAACTATCAGCTTAATTTCATTACTATTTAATGTGTAATGCAGTTACTAAAACTATATGGAATTGTTCATTCATGATTACACAGAATTGGTACAGATATTTTGAAAGGCAAAAATTTTGATTATACAGGAGCCACTTTATACATATTTTGCAGGTAAATCTAATCATTATTCTGAACTCATCAATCACAATACAAATTCTTTATCTTTTCTAATAATAATGTGTCTCCTGCTAGGATGATACCATTTGTAATTATTTCTTCTATTATTTTTTTCTTTTCAATACTCAATGCATATATTTCATTCAATGTAAATACTCTGGGTTCTACATCAACTTGTAACCATGATTCCATAAAATCAATAACATTTTTTTCATCCCTGGTCACTATTATAACATCTGCATCTGAAAAAGGTGAATAATTTCCCTTGGCAAGAGAGCCAATAAGTATGGTTAACAATGCACCTTTCGCTGTGCAATTATTTCCATACTTTATGAGGTCACGGATGGTTGATTGGTAATCAAGATCGTATATTTTTGGAGCAGAATTCAAATATCTCTTTTGCATAGTTTATGCACCTCTTTGCATCCTCAATGGAATAATATTCATAGGGAGAACCTTCGGTATAATAATCAGGATATCTTGTTCCTACATATACTCTGTCCAGTTCCTTTGATCTCTCAATTATTTCGTTATCTACTTTATATTCACCAAGCTGGGATAACATTCTGGATATGGAATGGCTCCATATTTCTTTGTTCAAGGCATTATAAAGGGCTTTTACAGCCTTTTCTGCACTCTGTTGGGCAGCGAAGCACGCCCATTCATATTTCGCATTTTTCATGGAATCTTCAGCTTCTTCCAAATCTCTTTCAGATTGATTCAGCCAGTCCAGAGGTCTCGATGGCATTTTATATATCCATGATTAATATGTTTATAATAATTTCTATGAATAGCAAAATTAATCAGTAATTTATTCTATTTCTGTTTATATGTCTCCAGCAACTTTTTGCTTCCAGAATATAATAGAAACGGCGCTACTATGTCCAGCAATGGTATAAAATAGAAAATTGCAGCTAGACGTACTGAACTATTATCATAAATAACACCTATTCTATAAATGCCGATATAAAGATATAAAACCAATAAAAGTACCACTATGGTTAAAACAATATAACTAATGGATAATAAAATATCTGGCCTTGAATTGAGTTCTAAATCAATATAAAAGATTTCAAAAATATCTATTATCAGTATAATCAAATACAGGTACTTCGAAAATTTTGCCGGTCCTTCCAGACTTCGATTGAATGGAGAAAGTAATGCAATAGATTTTGAGTATAAATAAAGAGAATATACTGCAATCCCGACAAAACCCACATAAAATGCAGCTAATATAAGGATTAAATAGTTGTTTGACAGGATACTGTGGATAATATAATTATCAATAGTTCCCGGGATAATATTTTTAGATACGGCGACCAATGCTATTGAAACCACAATATACATAACAAAAACAGTGAACGCTATCCCCAGTATCATTTCAATGATAGTCAGGAGAGATGCAAATTTGAGATCTCTAAAAGACTTTTCAACTGTTTCCTGATATCCACTATCCATGTTTATTATATAATATTACCATATAAAAATATAACTTTTCGCCTTCGAATAAAGAATTCTCATTCTACATCTTATTGTTGTTTATTACTCGGAAATAAACCGATACGATAAATCCAATATATTATGAAAATTGTAATTACTCTAAAATAATTGTGCTGGATAAATAGATATAGGACAATAGAATGTTATAAATATGGGAAGCGAAGATTATTTAATTACATTGATTAGTGGAAACGACAGTACAAGAGTGGACGAGGCAACAATTGTTGCAACAGGACTGGCAGAAAAAATGGGTGCAAAAAGTGTTACTTTATTATTTATAGGTAGCTCTATAGAAACATTAAACAAATTTGACCCGAGGTCTCTGATTATAAGCAATAAAATTGAAGAGCTGAAAAAAGCCAAAATAAAAATTATGGCATGCCCCGTTGCAATGGAATACTACCATATAACCGAAAGTGATTTGCTGTATTATGACTGTGATAAAATACCGGGTGGAAAAGTCATAGCAGATGCAAATAGGGCAGGACATACTATACTAACATTTTAAGATACTTTTTAAAAGTTATTAAATAAAATTTTTTAAAAACATTATAGATACAAAAATATTTTAACATTCCGGAGAAACACCCAGTCTAACCCAGTAAGAGCCTGCCGAACTCATTGAGGGAGTGAACAAAAGGATAATTCCTTGTACCTATTCCATTTCGTGTGACTATTCCAAGCGCAAGGAGATTTTTCAATCTCCTGGAAACGGCCGAAGTGGTAATATTAAGTGAAACAGATAATTCTTCAATTGTTTTTGCTTTTGCTGAAATTTCTCTCATAATTTGTATGTATCTTTTATTGTATATATCTATCTTCTTCAATTTTTTAACATTTATTACAGCAGTTGAATCGCGGTATTTATCATAAACCACCATAAGTATATCCTGGTTATATGCATGAATGGTCAGAGCAGATACACCGATACCAGAACCGCATGATATATTTACCCATGTGGGATCACTTTTAGTTTTGCATATTTTCTGCAAAACAAGGAATATCTGGAAGAAATTACTAACGTCTTTGATTTCTACAAATTCAGGTTTTATATTTTTGAGCCTGAGAAAATCTGTTATCTTCTGTTTTGCGTTTTTATATTCTGTCTTGGCATCACATATTATTATCAATTTAGATATCTTGGGGATGTCTGAAAAAAAGGGTTTTACAATATAATCCCCCTCCTGGTCAAGAATTGCAATGCCGTATTCTTCTGACATTTTTATTTATGTTACACAAATTTATAAATTTTGCGCAATGATACTGTAAATAGTTCTATATTAGTATTATAATAATTATGTTTAAATATAAATCATGACTGTTATTTTCAGAGTAAAATGATAGCAGTAACAGCATGGGAATGGATAGGTCTGTTCATCGGAATGATTGTAGGAGGCCTTGCAGAAGCATGGGGTATTTCAAATCCAGAAATTTTGATAAGGCTCGGAAAATTCCAGGACAGATTATTTATAGGATGTATAGCAATAGCAATAGGCGCCGGTGCATTGGCATTATACGGCCTAGCAGCGCTGGGGGTATCTTTCCACTGGGGAGTCAAGCCTGACTACGTATGGGGAGTTGCACTGGGAGCAGCCATATTCGGTACAGGAATAGCGGTATCTGGATATGTTCCCGGAACAATATGGATGGCCCTTGGAGAAGGAAGGAGAGATGCAGTATATGCAGTTTTCGGAGGTTTACTGGGTGCAGCTTCATGGACAATGATATATCAAACATCATTCGGCCACTGGCTGGTAACATATGACAACTTCGGTGAAATATACTTCGGTGGAAAAGTAGATACTAATCTATATATAGGTTTTGGAATAGCCGTAGTATGGACAATTCTGATGTTCGGAGTAGCATACATGTTACCCAGATACAAGGGCGGAAAGAGCTGTTTTTACCAGTCATCGCATAAAAACTATAAGCCCACAACAGCAGAGGAGGAGCAGAATATAGAATCTTCAATGGTATTGCAGGAGGGTGCATCCATGCCAATGGGCAATGGAACCACTGCCGAGGAATTCAATTACCATTATACTGTATCATCCAATTTATTCGGAAAGGTAATGTTAACAGTGGGCATAGTAATAGGCCTGACAGTTGTACTTGAAATGTTCTTACACCAGATACTTGGCGAATCAACAACATTTTCATGGATAGCAGCAGAGCTGTGGCTACCTGCTTCATACTGGAAATACAGTGAGATAGTGGTTACAACAATAGGCTGGGAGCCTTTCAGCGATATAGGTACATTATTCGGTGCTTTCCTCTTCTCTGTATTCGTAACCAGAAGATTCCAGGCCTTCAACAAGGTAATACCACCATCATGGGAATCCAGATTTGGAGGCAGTGAAATCAAGAGAGCAGGAGGAGCTTTCAGCGGAGCATTCATGATGCTTCTCGGTGCCAGGATGGCAGATGGATGTGCATCAGGTCATATATTGAGCGGTGATCTGCAGATGGCAGTAAGCAGTCTTGAATTCTTCGTGATTGTAATAATATTTCTGTTAATAGCCGTACGCCTGATCTATAAAACCAAAAGGAGTGAGTAAGATGGAAGACAAGAAAACCTATGATAAAACTAATGTCAAATCAGACGATGAAGTAGAAAGGGCAGTAGAGCTCGAAAGGTCTGAAGAACCCAAGCAGAAAAATGAAACGGGAATAAGGATATTTATTATAATTATGACCGGAATAATAATTCTTGCTGCGGCACTGACAGAAGGAACATACAATGGCTATGATCCGGATCCTAACGACGTTGCCATAACAGGATTCTTTGCAATAGTAACAATCCTGATGACGGCAGTATGGTACAGGTCTAAGTACAATAACTTCTCCTATAAGCCTGATGAATTCAGAAGGCATTATAAGAAAATGAAAAAGGACAGGGAAAAGAAATAAATAAATTTTTAATTTTTTATAAGTTTCAGAGTTAAATACTTATTTGACGGTCAATAATTTGTGATACTATGATATAAAATGAAAATTGATATATATTAAAATATAATGAAAGATAGTGATGAAAAATGGCAAAAATATTTGTGATTCTGACAAAAGGAAAGGATGACTTGAATATGGTCAATGTAGCCGCTAATTTTGCATATAGCGCAGTTAAGAATGCAGGCGCAACAGTTAATTTTATGTTTCTGGGAAGAGGTGTAGAAAATTTGCTGAAGGATTCCAATGGTATAAAGCCTATTGTGGACCTGGTCAACCTGATGAAATCAGCAAATATAGAAGTAACATATTGCAAGGTTTCTGCAAAGGGAATCGGTCTCCCGGAAAGCCTGTTAATGGATGGAATTGAACCAGTAATGGGTGGTATACAGACAGCGAAAGAAGTGGATGCAGGATTTTCTGTAGTTACTTTTTAAATTTAAATAATTTTTATTAAAAGTTTAAGATAAAATTTACATATTTGTTTCTTGAGCATCCATCCATCTGTTAATTCTAAATCCTATGATAGATAATAATCACAATCAATATTCATAACTTAACATGCTGAAAAGGTCATAAAAAGTACATTTATTGTAGGAGGACAATCAATAAAGAGCAGATATAGGGAAAGAGTACCCACGGACTGTGGGGAATTTATGCCCGTGGAGGAACCGGCCAATACATTAAGGCAAGCCAGTCCCGTAGAAGCGGGAAGCCCCATGCGTTAGCTTGGGGAGGAAGTCACCACTAACTGCCCAAGATCAATACCAATATATAGACAAAAAGGTAAGATAATAGTATGTTTCAGTTGCCTATAAGTGACATCTAAAATTACATATATGATCATAGAAGATGGTTACGTTTTAGAATAGTTTGATAGTATTCCCACTCAGCAGTACCACTGTATTATTTTTGATAGCATTAGTTTTTCGTCTTCTGAAATTTCTTTATACTCATCAGCCTGTCGCGTCAAATAATCACAAAGATAAATTTTGGTGGGTTCATTTCTGGAAATAATTTCAACAATAGTCTGCATTCCCTCCTTTTCCATTTTAGCATGTGCACTAATTTCAATATATTTGGTTAGATAATAAAAACTGAAATATCTTTTCAGTAATAATGCAGCCTCATCCAGAGATTCTTTATAATTACCCAGATGATCCAGAATAATAGCTCTGTTATGATGGTACAAAGGTTCTTCCACATCCAGTTGTATGGCTATATTTGACTCTTTTAAAGCCTCCTTATATCGTTTTAAATACTCAAGATTTACAGCTTTTGCATGATAATACCACGGTTCATCAGCATCAAGCTGTATAGCCCTATCATATTCCTCAATTGCCTCTTCATAACGGTCGAGTGCCTCTAATGTTCTGGCTTTTAATGAATGCCACAATGCCTCTTCTGGTTGAACTTTTATTGCCAAATCACATTGTTTTAAAGCCTCTTCGTTGTGCTTATTTCTAGTTAATCTATGGATTTTCCAGTAGCGATCCAATGACTCGCCCGTAGCAATGCTTAGTGCTCTACTGCATTCTTTTATATTAGCTTCATTACGTTCCAGTATGGACAATGTGGTGGATTTGTTAAAGCAGAATGCGGAGTTATCAGTTCCGAGCTTTTTTGCCGCGTGATATTCCTTTAATGTCTCATTATAACGTCCTAAATCCCCCAGTTCTTCTGCGAAATCGACATGGTACTCTGGTTCGTCAGGATACAGTTCCAGTATTCCACTGAATTCTTCCAGGATTTCTTCATCTCTTCCAATAGCCTTCAGGTTTGTAATCCTACCGTATCGGTATCCAACATCATCTGGTTCAAGGTCTATTGCCATACTATAGTCATCTGCAGCCTCGGCAAAGCGTCTGAGTTTATTAAATATAGCAGCACGGGTAATGTAATACACAGCATTAAGCGGATCAAGTTTTACTGTTATGTTAGATTCGTCAAGAGCATCTTCATACCTGGTAAGAGAATACAAAGCATTGCTTTTAGAGTTATGGTACTTCGGGTCTTCTGGGGCTTTTTCTATAGCAGCTATATATTCCTTTAAAGCCTGTTCATATTTACCGGCAAAATATAATTTTTCTCCCTTTTTATAGTGATAATCTGCATTGTTAGAATCTGGCATGAAAATTATATTCTAGAACTATATATAATAATTATTGTACAAAATCTACCCCGAAAAACCATATGCTTTGAAATATGGAGAACGTCATTGAACTATATCATATAATTGTAAAAAAATATTAAATAATTATAATTATCCATGGTAAAATAAATAATCGTAATTTTACTGTTTGACAAAAAAAATTTTTATTCTTCTGCTGATAGTTTATCCCTTAAATCCATAGCTTTCTGCCATGTTTTCTTTCTTATCAATCCAACATATCCACCTATGAAAATAGCCATGAATATTATGGAACTTGTGAATCCCACCACAGCTCCATAATCGATGAACAGAA
>JAJZZW010000053.1 GCA_021797385.1 Thermoplasmata archaeon
AAGAACAGTACCTGTCCAAATTTTTCAGGTTTTTCAGCTATTATACCCATACCAGCTGCCCCAATACCCTGCTGAGCCATACCCGTCCCTATCAATCCACCGGCAATGGCAATAGAAGCGGCTAAAGCCAAAATAGCATCTGCGTCAGTTATCATAAATATCCTTATTTCCTGATTGAAATAACTTATATAAAATTATTTATTGCTAAAACATTTATAAAAAGTTGCTGTTGTTGCAGAAATGATAAAATTAGAAAATTTAATCACGCTTCCTTGCAAAATAAAGAGCCAGAAGAGATGGAATTAACACCCATGCAAGCCCTATCAGAACAACAGAATAAATATTAATTCCAACGCTTGAAGCACTTACTGTACTATATACTCCCAGATGGTAATCAGCAATGATGTCCGGGAAATAAGAGGGTGAAATAGAATCTATAATAAGGAGGTCTTTCAATAACGCCATCTCAGATGTTATATGAAATAAAAATAATATTGCTCCAGATACTATTGTCCACATAAAGCCAAGAATGAAGAATAAAGCAATCCCAGTTCCTAGAATCTCCCCCTGAGTTTTTTCAAATTGTGTTATTAAATACATTATGCCTGCAAAAGCAATTGCTTCTACCAGATAGCCCACTAACATTGCTGTAAATGTTCCAGCTGAAATATATATGCCTGTATAATGTTCCAGTATTATGTCCGCCACTCCAAACGATATCAGAAGCCCTATGAGAAAACTTACCGAATTACCAATAAATCTAGAAATCATTAATTTTCCCTTTGTAATAGGTCTGGCTATTATTGATTCCAACACTCCGGAGGCTTTGTCCTTACTGTAATAAAAGTAAGATGAGAATATACCTAGAATAGGGATTAATAGTATGCCGAAGTATAAAGCTAGCCCATTCTGTAATGCCACTCCAGGTTTAATATACGTGTACATATATGACATATTTGGAATTAATAATGCACCAGTTTTATTGGTAATGTAAACGTTTACATACTTATCCTGATCTTCTGTAGTTAAGTGGGTGGAGTATATAAACGCGCCTGAATTCGGCTCATCCTTTGTATAATTCGGCATTACGTTACGCACGTTTATCCCGTATGCAGGTGATGATGTTATGTTATCAGAGATATACAAAGGTTGATTATTTATTGAAGAATTTATGTAAGGAACATAAACCATTGTATTTATCTGGGATGGGTTTGATTTATCTTTTAATAATACCTCATATACGGGGACACTAGAATCATTGAAACATACATTATAGATTGGGCTTGTTGCAAAACAGGTTGTTTGAAATTGAATAATAGTGCCACGCTCATAAGATATTAAACTTTTTGATGTGTCTTGAACAGGAGCACCGTTTTTATAGTATGGTTGATACTTATATATAAAATTAGTGACATTTTTATCATTAAATGTGAAATTGGCATAACCATTTTCAGAAGCCACAGTCCTATTGGCAATCACATCCATGCTTGTAAGATTTAAGATCGATGATGTAATGCTTAAATCACTCACAGGCTGCCCATACCCGTTTATAATATAATCGCTTACATGTATGATCCCATCCGTATCATTTACGTATGGCAAAACAATATCAGTATGTGCCGGTGCAGCGGTATCAGAAGAAATTCCTGCTCCGTATGCAGTGGCCATGGTAACAAGCACCAGAAGTACAACCACTATAATTGTAAATTTTCCACTTAATGTTCTTTTAATATCATAAAAAAAACCGCTCATTTTATTTCACCATATTAAGAAAGTACTCTTCTAGAGTTTCATTATCCCTACCTATATAGTCAACTTTATAATTGGCCATCACAAGTTCCTCATTTAATTCTGATGGGTCTGCCCCAGCCTTGTTTTTTATGATATAATAATATCCATCAGATCCAGCTTCTCCAAAGTTTGATAAAATATCTGTTATTTTGCCGTTTGGATTTTTTACATGAACTTTGATTCCGGTTGCCCCGAGGCTTCCTAACTCCTCCCTTGTAATTATCTTTATTATAGCACCATTTTTCATTATTGCTATTCGGTCAGCCACATTCTGCAATTCTGATAATATATGGGAGGACAGTAAAATTGATTTCCCCTGTTTCCTGAGTTCTATAATTAAATCACGGACTTCTCTGACTCCCTGCGGATCAAGCCCGTTAAGGGTTTCATCAAAAAGGAAATTATCTGGATTCCCGACCATGGCTGCAATGAGGGAGAATCTTTTTTTCATACCCTGAGAATAATACCTTAATTTTCTGTTTTTATAAGGGTATATATCAAATCTCTTCATCAGTTCTATTATCTCCTTTTCAGCATCGTCAGGTCTTATGCCATATAAGCCAGCATAGTATTTCAAAAGAGGTATAGGTTTAGCATCAGGCTCAAAGTTCGGGAGTTCTGGTACCCATCCTATATGTTTTGAAGCATTTGCCTTATCCTTTACTATATCCAAATTGTCAACCATAATACTTCCAGATGTTGGAAATATGATACCGGCGGTTGCCCTGATCGTTGTACTCTTACCAGCTCCATTCAATCCTGCAAGTCCTAGAATTTCTCCATTGTTAATTTCCATATTGAGATTGTTAACAGCCTTGAAATTTTTGAAAGTTTTAGTAAGGTTGGTAATTATAATCATAAACGGCTATGAAAATTATTATATATTAAACTTACTACCTTCTGATAATATTAATTTTTTGATATAGTCTCTGCCCTGCTGCTGTTTATCCTGCTTTTTCCTGAGTCATCGTCTATAACAATCGTAACCTTTTCCTCGGCACCGCTGATAATGCCATCAATTCTCTGTCTTAAATAATTTACATCTTCCCCATCACCCATGACGGTGAGTTTCTCCTTTATGCTGGTTAAAATTCCCTCGACTGTAGTAATATATCCCTTGGAGGCTATTCCCGGGGATATTTCGGCATCCAGTTCTGGTATCTGTACACTTGCATCGGGGGACCTGTATACTATAGTTTTCAAATCGTTTTTATTTTTTATTCTGAATTTAATTATTTTCGGTGATTCCCTATCGTGCCGTTCCACAGTAACATTCCTGTAGCTGCATCTCTTGCATATGTAAGTATGTATAGTTATTTTACCTTCATACGGTATATCGTTATCAGCCTCAAGATAAAACAAGAATTCATTGCAATTCGGGCATCTCGCATCCGTTTTTACTTCCTCCATTTAATCACCCTGATCAAGCCATGAATATAATGGGTCAAATACTATATATTTTGTGTTTTTTAAATCTGAAATATTTGCAGCACCGGTTAGGAACATTGAAATTTTTATGTCTTTTATTATATTATTAATCTCTACTTTTAATTCCTCATAGGATGTATCTGCAGCCTTCAGAAAGTTTCTTGCCATGGCGCCCATATTGGCACCCATTATTACTGATTTTACAATATCCTCTCCATTTCTTATTCCGCCGCTTCCTATTATTGGTATGCCAACTGAACAGAATTTAATAGAAGCCGGAGAAGGTATTCCCCAGTTCCAGAATGTTTTTCCTGTATGCATTTTCTCTCTGTTCTGGATCTTTTCTGCCCTGTAATATTCAATAGCAGCAAAGGAAGTCCCACCTAGGCCGCCCACATCTATTGCCTTCACACCTGCATCCCTAAGTTCAAGGGCATCATCCCTGGAAAAGCCACTTCCTGTTTCCTTGGCAATTACAGGGTACGATCCCGCAATTCCCTTTAATCTTGAGAGCACTCCCTTTGCATTTCTATCCCCCTCAGGCTGGACCATCTCCTGAAGAAAATTAAAGTGAATTATGAGGTATTTTGCATCTATTAAATTGAATATATAATCTATATCCTTATCCGATATGGGTGGTTTACCCTGACCTATGAGCTGCGGTGCTCCTATATTTGCAAACTTTGCCGGCACCTTGAAATCATTTATTACTGAAAATGTGCTGGCAATATCCCTATTTTCAATGGCTGCCCTCATGCTGCCGACACCCATTCCAATGTGAAACTCCTCAGCAGCCCTTGCAAGGTTTGCATTGATCTTTCTTGCCTTTTCTGTTCCCCCCGTCATGGAGGATATCAGAAATGGATAGTTAAAATTAGTTCCCAGGAAATCTATTCCTGTATAGATTGAATCGTAATCCACTTCCGGTAAAGCCCTGTGCATCAGTCTTATATCATCCCAGAAGTTATGTTCAGATGTAACGTTCATATTCTCTGCAATATTAATATGTTCTTCTTTCCTATTTTCTATCATTTAAACCACCGTTCCTGTAAAATTATCCCTCCCTATATTATACATTCGTTCCGGGTACAGCCCGTTTATAAGGTACACAGGGATGCCAAGATCGGAAATATTCCTCATTTTTATATATTTATTCATTATGCCACCGGTTACATCTGCAGTTATTTCCTCATGCTTGAATTCACCAGAAATTGTTTTTAACAGTTTTGCATCAGGGTTTGTTTTTGGATTTTTATCATAAATGCCATCAACATCTGAAAAGAACACAACAGCTGATGGATGAAACCTTTTTGAAACATCATATGCTATATTATCACCGGAGTATATACCTATTCTATTCCCATGAATATACGTATCTCCATAGGATACTGGAGTTATGCCCATGTCAAGATATCTTTTGAATACGGTGTAATTTTTTTTATTATCATAAATGAGGGATGATACAGGAAGCGATATATTATAAATCCCATTAGTGTAGAGAATTTCAGAGATTTTCACATTCAATTCTACCATATCATTATGAACAATGTTCATGCCCTTCACTGTTTCCTGATTGGCATAGCCCGGCAATCCATATTCTTTGGCTTTTATATGCCCGAATGACCCTCCCCCATGCACAATAATCATTTTATCATTTAACCCTTTGAGTGTTTTTACTATTTTTTGCACAACAGATTCATTGAATGATTTATATTCTGATTTCTGTGTGATTACACTCCCACCGAGTTTGATTACTATCATTTTATAAATAATATTTATAAAGTTATTAAATTTGACTCTATCAATCTTAATTCAATGATGATTTTCATAGAAGTGTATGAAAATTTTATTGATGGGCTTTTTTAAGATTTCTCGCCAGATTTACAAGATTTTCCAGCAACTGTCCGGCATATTTGGCAGTCATTTCATCCATCAGTTTCCCGTTTTTATCAAATTTTTGTGGGGCAAATGTAACAAATACCTCCGGTGCATTTACCGGAATCATATTGAGAAACACACAGCTCTGTCTCAGGTGGTACTGTGCTCTGGAACCACCAAGCATGCCAATGGATGCACTCATTATTGCTACCGGCTTTCCATCAAACGGGTTGTCTCCATATGGTCTCGATGCAACATCCAGGACGTTTTTTAGATATCCTGGAACCGAATAATTGTATTCAGGTGTTACTATAAGTAAACCATCCGATTCCCTTATCTGCTTCTTGAAGCTTTTAACGTTTTCAGGATAGTTATTCTCCTCGTCCTGATTCATGAGTGGGAAATTATTTATGTCCAGTATTTTCAATTCCGAGTTTTCTGGCATTAAATGCACCGCGCTTTCCAGTAAATATCTGTTATAGGATTCTTTTCTTAAACTCCCTCCGAATCCTGCTATTTTTATTGTTTCCATGCGGTCAGATTCTATTATATATTAAATATTTTAGCTATACTTTTTGAAAGCAACACATAAATAGAAATTAAAGATATGTAACTAATGTTTATTGTCAGGTATTCTGAAATCGGGTTGAAAGGAAATAAAACCCGAAGGATGATGGAAAAAACCCTCATTGAAAATATAATTTCATCCCTTCCGGAAAATTTCGATTTAAAATATAAAAAAAGTGACGGGCGCATATATCTATATTCAGAAGACAGTATTCTTCTCGAAATTCTGCCCCTTATTTTCGGTATAAGATCGTTTTCTCCAGCCCATGAATACACATTTAACAGCATAGATAATATAGTTTCAAAATGTGTTGAATATTATTCAGAATATGTTACAGGTAAAAGCTTTGCTGTCCGTGCCACAAGGAAGGGAACACATAACTTCACATCGAAGGAACTGGAAATTGCAGTGGGCGATGCCCTTTATAACCGGTCGTCAGGAGTAAATCTTGCAAATCCCCAGGCATCAATTTTCATAGAGGTCAGGGATAAAAATTTCTATATCTTCACAGAAAAAATCAACGGTCCCGGAGGACTGCCGCTTAGATCAGAGGGTAGGGCAATATCACTCTTTTCCGGAGGTATTGACTCACCTGTAGCTACCTATATGGTAATGAAAAGAGGCATGGCTGCAGATATACTTTTCTGTTCCCTTGCACATCCATCCGATACCATTTACATGCTGAAATCGGCTCGAAATCTCTTAATGAAATATTCTAAGGGTTATAATGGAAATATATTCATAATGGATGGTACACAGTTGATTACTGAGATTGTCAATAATCCATCGCAAAAATATGCCAATTTAATTTTCAAGGAATTACTATACAGATATGCAGAGGCTCTTTCGGGAAAATACGACTATGACGCAATTGTCACTGGAGAATCAATAGGCCAGGTCTCATCACAGATACCTAAAAATTTGAAATCGCTTTCAATGGATATAAGAATGCCCATATTCCGCCCATTGATAGGATTTGACAAGGAGGAAACAATTTCTTATTCCAGATCCAGAGGACTTTATATGGAGGAATCCATAGGAGAATTTTGTTCACTGTTCTCAAAAAATCCAGGGATCAATACCGATTATAATGATTTAAAAAAAGAACTAGAAAAATTTCCAGTTGAAAATAATTTACATGAAATAATCGTAATTAAAATGGATCAGATAGATTCCTATATAAAATCTATCCAGGGAAGTAGAATGGACGCTGTACCTGAAAACAGCACAATAATAGATTTAAGGCTTCCATCGGAATACGAGAAATGGCATATTCCAGGATCCACCAATATGGATTTAAAGTCATTAAATTCTTTGATAAAATCAGGAGATAAAAGTAAAGTATACTTTTTTTACTGCAAGAAGGGTCTTAACAGTGCATATGCGTCTTCAATAATGATTTCAAACGGCTTCAAATCATTCTATTCTACTGAAAAAAACTTGAAAAAAGAATATACTCTGAATAACTGAATATTATTTCAGTATCTTTCCTGTTGCCATTTGCCATAAATAAAGATCAAAAACGCCAGGCATAAGTCCGTAAACGGATGCTATGGAATTGAAAATTTTCTCTTTCTCAAGATAATCCTTTCTTGTATTGAGTTTTATATCATCTATATATCCGTAATCTTTCATGAGCTTCAGTATATGTTTATCCAGAATTGCAAAATCAAATATACCGATATTTCTTAGAAAATGCGATGCTTCCTTATACCCTACACCCTTTACATTATTTACAAGATACTCCCTGAGAAAAAAATGATCATTTTCAGAGATAAGTTTTTTAATATTTTTCCTTATATGGCGTGCATTTACGATATATGCCGCTCTCTTATTGTAGAACCTGTATTTAGAGGCCTTCAGTTCATCTCTCAATTTTTCCTCCGGATATTTTATGAAACCATTCATTATGGTTCTCTGGGTCTTTATTCCCATTTCGGCTGAAGTGTTTGCAGTAAGTATACAAAAACACAGCTCTATGAAAAGCGAATCATTTCTAGATTTTCCCATATTAATAAAATCAATAACACGCTCGTTTATTCTTCCAGCAAATAAAATTTTTGACTCCATTATTTTAATGGACAGTTCATCTTCTTTAATCATAAAAAATAAAAATTTTTAATCCTTCTTGAAGGCTTCATACGTTCTTTTTGCCCTTTCCAGTCTCTTTTCAACGACCTTCCAGTCCACATTCTTCATGAAAGCATCCAGGTAAGGAGCCCTCTTTGCACCGTAATCAGTATAGTAAGCATGCTCATAGACATCCAGTGGAAGTATCATAAGCGCATTCCATATTGCTGAGGCATTGTGTATATCCGCACCGAGCACTCTTAGCTTCCCGGTATTAAGGTCGAATACAAGATGCGCCCATCCTCTGAATGCAGTTCCAACTGCCTTGAAAAGAGCAACAAAATTTTCATAGCTTCCAAAATCCTTTTCTAGAGCTGATTTTACTGATGCTGGCATTACAACATGCTCCTTGTTCAATGACTCGAAATAGTATTCATGGAGCATTGACCCATCGTAGTTGAACGTCTCTTCTAGCTTCATTTCTCTGAGGTCGCTGTAATTCTGATTGGCTTTTGTTAGATCAACGCTGGGCAATTTTGACCATATTTCGTTAAGTTTCGCCACATATCCCTTATAATGGAAATCAAAGTGGTAGTCTATCTGCTTGTCTGATATGCCGTCCAATCCTCTAGGTCTATCATTCTCCTTTACTTCCCATGTTTCTGTAGCCATAATTATCATATTGATATTAGCTTATCATTTAAAAATTTATTGAAATTCTTACAGCTTAAAAGTACATTTATACGCATATATAGAGCTATATTATCTCCATAATTTAACAAAAATTAATAATCTTTTCATGATACTGCCGACATGATTCCTGTGGTATTGATCGGTGGAATTCCCGGTGTCGGAAAGACCAGCATCTCTGGATATATAGGAAGGGAATTCAATATCAATATAGTGCTTTCAGGGGATTACCTGAGGGAGTTTTTGAGGCCATATGCGGATGGTGAACTCATGGATGTGAGTGTTTACAGTGCATATTCAATATTCGGCGAAAAGAGTGATAAAAATATAATAAGGGGCTACATGGAACAATCAAAATATATGTATCCAGGAATTAACGCAATATTAAGAAGGGCCATAAAGAACGGTGAGCCACTTATACTGGAGACGCTTTATTTTATTCCAGAAATGCTTGATGAGGATATCAGGGGTAAAATAATCAAAATATATATACGCATATCAGACAGGAATTTGCATAGCAGCAGATTAAAAGAAAGGGTAAATTATACTCATTTGAATTCGCCCGGAGAAAGGCTTGTAGAGCAGCTACCTGTATATAGTGTAATGGAAAAATATTCGCTTGATCAGTGCGGGAATGATGTTCTGATTGTAGATAATAAGGATTTTTCCGGAACTGAACTTGAAATAAAGAACTATATAAAATCGATTATATGAATGAAAGTGCGTTATTAATATCCTCTAAAATTTCTTCAGGGTCTTCTATTCCAACTGATAGCCTTATAAAGTTATCATTCACGCCCAGTATTTTCAATTCATCAACTGTGAGAGACCTGTGAGACATGGTTTTGGGCGTAGACACTATACTGTCAACACCGCCCATTGTATTAGCAGGTATTATTCTCTTAAGGTTTGCAGCAAATTTCTGAGCGCTATTTATAATCTCAAAGCAAACTATTCCAGAATAACCTTTCATATATTTTATGGCAGTATCATAATCTGGATGTCCCCGGAGTCCAGGATATATTACCCTCTTAATCCCCGGATTATCTTTAAGGGAACCAGCTATTTCCATTGCATTTGAATTTATTTTCTCCATTCTTATATCGAGAGTTTTCATGCCAGTCTCTGTAAGGAATGCAGAATTCGGGTCAAGTGTTGTTCCCAGTGTTCTTCTCATGGCATCAATTTTTTCCATTAAATCCTTTCTCCCTGCAGCCAGTCCGGAAATAACATTATTGTGCCCGGCAATAAACTTTGATGAGCTGTGTATAACTACGTCCGCACCCAGTTTAATCGATTTAAGATTATATGGAGTCGGAACAGTGGAATCCACAATTAGCAGAGATCCTACCTCATTGCACCGTTCCGATATTGCCTTGATATCATTTACTCTCAGTATTGGATTAGTAACACTTTCAATAAAAACGATTTTTGTATCTTTCCTGATAGATTTTATAATATTTTCTGTGCCCGGAATCGATATATCAGTATTTACACCCCATTTTCCCATAAAATCCTTTATGAAATGGTAAGACCGTGCAAAGATATCAAGATGCGTCAATATTCTATCTCCTGGGCTGGAAAGTGCCATCAATGTCGTTGTTATGGCCCCCATTCCGGAGGAAAACACATTATAATCCTCAGAATCTTCCATTCGCATTATCTGTTTTCCCAGATTTTCTACAGTGGGGTTATACTCTCTGGTATACCTGTAATTTTCACCATCAGGCACAATATACGAAGTGGTCTGATATATGGGAAACGTGACAGGTTTGGCATATATTTTATTAATATCATCTCTAATCATCATAATCCTCCAGAATGGATGTTTCCCTAATGTTATAATCAACATTGTACGATTTCATTATTCTACCAGTATTTGATATAATTTCATCCTTCTTTGTATTTTCATCGGTGAATATTAAAATCGAGGGTCCTGCACCACTAACACATACTGATATTGCGTTTTCTGATATGGCTTTCTCTCTTATCTTCCTGTAATACGGGAATAATGTTTCCCTTGACTTTTCAACTATATCATCCATCATTCCCTCCCTTATTGCATCACGGTCTCCATTCATGAAGCCATAAAGCATTGTAGAAATTCTTGCTGCATGCAGTACATGGTCTGTTATGCTGATTTTATCAGGAACCATTAACCTTGCCTGCTGGGTCTTCTTTTCCACATGTGAGTACGGTATGATCAGTAACAATGCCATCTCATAATTGATTTTAACTTTCCTGACCCTTACCGGAGATGTTGAGCTTATCAGTGTCAATCCACCGTATATCCCGGAGGAGACATTATCAGGATGTGCTGATCCGCAGGCAGCGATTTCACCGTACATGGAATAGTATACCATTTCATCGGAGCTCATATTTAGTTCAAATAATTCATTTACCGCTTTTACTGACGCTGATGAGGATGCCCCGCTGCTTCCCAGTCCCAGACCTATGGGAACGCCTTTATTAATTCTCACCTCTATACCATCCTTAATGCCCCTATCGCCCAGTATTTTTAGAACACTGAGGCCAGCAGAATTGTTTTCAGGATTCTCTGGTGTAGAATCAGATATAATTTTTATACCTGTTCCTCCAGTTTTTTTTACTGTGACAGAATCAAAAAATGCTTTATGGGCAAGCGATAATATATCGTAGCCCGGTCCGAGATTGGCTGACGAGGAATAACTGCGCCTTGTGACTTCCATAATAATCCCATGAACTCATAAAATAAATTAATTATCTAATGTTATATGATTCCAGGTAATAACACTTATTTTTTTCAAGCTTCTAGGTTAAATTACATTACTTGTCATGTTTGGATAATTAATAGATATCAATATTTTAAAATACTATTTAGTAAATATGGTACCATGAAACCAGATGATGGAATTACACTCAGAGTAGCTGAGGCAAATGCAGTTGACCCTGGTATGGCCAGAGTGAGACTCGATGAAATA
>JAJZZW010000054.1 GCA_021797385.1 Thermoplasmata archaeon
GTTGACTTTTCTCTGAAAGAGAATCTTCAATCTATACAGAATCAGGAGTATGAAAACTTTAAACTCATTTGTGTTGTAGATACTGAAAATGATGAATCTCTAAATATCATAAAGGAACTCGGAATAGAATACATGGTAAGTTCTTATAACTGCAGGAAATGCAGCGGGAAGGTTAGGGCAATAAGCACTGCCATCGACACATACAGGGAATATGATGTTTATTTGCTTGCTGATTCAGATATAAATGTTAAAAATAACTGGCTGCTGAATATGGTAATGCCCTTAAAGAATCCTGATGCAGGTATTTCCACTACATTTCCGTACTTTGAGCCCAGGGGTGGCTTCTGGTCAGAGGTAAAGGAGATATGGGGATTTGTTGGAATGGGACTCATGGAATCAAAATTAACAAGATTCGGATGGGGTGGCTCACTTGCCTTCAGAAAAGAATTGATTGAGGATTCAATGGATTTTTTCAGCGAGCATATATCAGACGATACTGCATTGACCAAAATATGCAAGAACAAGGGGAAAAAAATATATTATGTTGACGTTGCCATGCCGGATATAAATTCTCCTGATAATTTTGATGTATTCTTTGAATGGGCTAACAGGCAAACTGCACTTTCCATATCTGCATCTCCAAAGGTATATTATTATGGTATGTTATTTTACGGATCATACCTGCTCCTATTCCTGTCAGCGATCTTCATGGGAACCTTTTACAGTGCATATTATTTCCTGTTCCTGATTCCAGCAATAGTATATATTTACAATATGCTCAAAAGATTGAAACATGTAAAAATTGTAAACATTATAGGTGCCATAATTCTCCCTGTTGTATATATGATAAATCTTTTAATAGCAAAGAGAATGAAAAACATCAAGTGGCGTGGAAACACCTATGACATACAGGATAAAAACTTATTATAATAAATAACTATTATTAATAATGAAAACGCCACAGTTATTCGGCACAAATGGAATAAGAGGGGTTCCGAATCAGGATCTGACGCTGGACCTCGCAACAGGTATAGGAAGGGCGATTGGTACATTTTTTAATTCAGAAAAGATTGCAATAGCGAAGGATACAAGAATAAGTGGAGATATGTTTATGTTTGCGGTTTCTTCAGGTGCAATGTCAACAGGTGCGGACATAACTTATATCGGAGAATTACCCACGCCCGGATTACAGTATTATTGCAAAGTAAATAAAATTCCGGGAATAATGATTACTGCATCACATAATCCTCCCCAGTACAACGGAATAAAGGCCATAGACAGCGATGGAACGGAAATTGATGAGGACAAAGAGGTCAAAATAGAGGATATTTATATAAACAAAAAGTATTCAACAGCGGAATGGGATAAAATCGGAAATTACAATTATGATAATACCGGTATCGATCTATATATAAATAGCATTATAAGTTCTATTGATTCAGAGGCTATAAGCAAAAGTAACATAAGAGTAGCTATTGATACGGGAAACGGTGCCTCATATTATACAAGTCCGGAGATTCTTACGAGACTTAATTGTCATCCTGTTTCCCTGAATGCGAATCCGGATGGCAAATTTTCATCCAGGAATTCAGAGCCGAAGCCCGAGAATCTTTCTGACCTCATATCAATAATGAAAACAGGAAAATTCAATATAGGTGTAGCTCACGATGGTGATGCGGATAGATGTGTTTTTATCGATGAGAAGGGAAATTTTATAGATGGTGATCGTAGCCTTGCTTTAATTGTAAAAAATACAGTGAAGAGGGGCGATACTGTTGTTACACCTGTAAGTAGTTCAGATGCACTGAGTGAGATCTGCACAGAGAAAGGGGCAAAATTAATCCTCACGAGAGTCGGAGCTCCCATTGTAGCCAGGGCCATGATCGATAATAAGGCAACGCTGGGGGGTGAGGAAAATGGAGGGATAATATATGGAACACATCAATATTGCAGGGATGGAGCGATGACCATGGCCCTGATGCTCAATTTGCTCGCCAGAGAGAAAAAGCCATTATCTGAACTGTTAAAAGGTATCCCAGAGTATTACATGGTAAAAACATCAGTTCCCAGGAACATAGAATGGGAGGAGATGAAGGAACTGTTAACCAAAAAATTTACTGAAAACATGTTTGACTTTACAGATGGAGTCAAAATTTATGATAAGGAGGGATGGACCCTTATCAGACCATCTGGAACCGAAAAAATTGTAAGGGTCTTTTCGGAATCAAAGAAGGAAGCAGTTGCCAGAGAATGCAATAAAAAATATGTAACTTTTCTAAAAGAATTATAAATTTTTGTACATATCAAAGAAACGGGTTATTGCGTTTATATTCCCGGCCAGCCCGAACCATATCAGCAGTATGCCTGTCGCATATATTTCGATTGAATACACTGGAAAATGAGCTGTTATGAAAAACTGTACGATTGTAAATATTATTATTAACAGCAATCTATCTGCCCTGCCTGCTATACCGGAATAATTTCTTTTCAGTCCCAATGCCTGTGACTGTGTTCCCATATAACTGGTAAGCAGTATTCCAAGTATTGCAAATAGTCCTAAATATACATTACCGTAAATTGAAAATGTCATCCCGAGAACTATGAACATATCTGAATAACGGTCAAACACATGATCAAGCATATCTCCCTTTTTTGATGATATATTTTTTAACCGGGCTATTTTTCCATCAAGTGCATCGAACAGTGCTGACATAATTATCAGTACAAAGGCGAGCAGGAGGAAATAATGTCCTAGATAATATGATAATCCACCTATACCGGCCAGAATCAGCGATAGTACCGAAATAGTATTGGGATTCATTCTTGAAAATTTTTCTGTAATCGGATCCAGAAATTTATCTGCATTCTTTCTGTAAGAGTCCAGTACCATAGCCAGATATGAAAAAGTAATTATTAAATTGTTGTCTTCCCTGTTTTCTTTACTTTATGCCATACACGCTTCGCGCCTGTAATTTCAAGGACTAACGTATATATTGAGATAAGAGCGTTTATTGTCAAGTATACGTAAATAAGGGGAAGATAAATAGCATTCTGCTTCTTCTTGATCAGAACCAGCAGGAAAGCAGAGGCATAGATAATAAGTGATATTATAATCAGCGAAATAAAATATGTTCTCATTGAATGAACAAACGGATTGTAAAAATTCAATAGAGATATATACAGCCATCCGAAGAACATTATTCCTGAAAATGTTGGAGCCAGGACAATCATTAAGGCATCAAAGTCTGTGAATGTGCTGAACCGCTTCTTTGAATGTAAGAATACCTGGTGATACCCTCTAAGCCATCTTGTCCTCTGTTTAAAATACTCAGAATATGAAGCGGGCGTTTCCTGAAGTACCTTGGCACTGCTCAAGTACGCCGATTTGTAACGTGCATTGGATATTCTTACGGAGCTTTCAAGATCTTCTGTGAGGAATTTATCATTCCACCCGCCGATGTTTTTTATTACCCGCCTCTTGAAGTACTGATTAGAACCTGCAACCGGTACGAACAAATTCAGATGTGTTCTTCCTATCAATGTCGCCTTTACAAGTATTTCATCTATTACTGCAAGTCTTGTAAATATGTTTTCCTCCCTGTTTATATAGGAATTATAACCCTGGAGTACATCAACGTTGAAATAGTTCATACCATAAACGGCATTTTCAAGGGTGTTTTTTAATAGTACAGTATCAGCATCATATGTTGCTATAATTTCACCCTTTGATTTTTGAAAGCAGAAATTGAGTGCTGAGGCTTTGCTTTTTCCATCCGCTCTATTGAATACCTTTACCCTGGTATCTTTTTGCTCGAATTCTTTTGCTATTTTATATGTATCATCACTGGAATTGTCAACAACAACAAATAGTTCGAAGTTTGTATATGACTGGTTTAATATTGATTCTATAGTTCTTGCAATTACGGTTTCTTCGTTCTTTGCAGGCACGATTATACTTACCATCGGACGGAACATCTTAAAGCCGGAAAATTGTTTATCGTCAAGTTTCGAAAAGTCAATATCATATTTTGTAAAATCACGATATCCGTAAAACAGTATGGGAAACTGGTAAATTACGTAAACAAGGCCTATAGCAATTAATGCGAGACCAATAACCTGAAGTATATCCATTATAACAAGGTATCCATCTAGCATATATAAATTCTTTTCTATTGAATATGCTTTCCATAAAAATAACATTTCCGTATTTTTTATATAAGGTTAACTGATATTAGAGATATGGTTACAAGGGTCATGACGGTTGCGTCTACAGATTCCGGAGGTGGTGCCGGAATTATGGCAGATTTAAAAACCTTTACCGCAATGAAAGTCTTTGGCACAGCAGTTATCGTTTCACTCACAGCGCAGAATAGCGTCGAGGTAAAATCTATTTTTGAATTGCCGGTATCCTTTATCAATGATCAGTTTGATGCTGTGATGGAGGATATAGGAACGGATTCTGCAAAAACCGGCATGCTTTATTCTGAACCTATTATTTCGGCAGTAGCGGAAAAATTTCAGCAGTATAACGTCAGGAATATTGTAGTTGACCCGGTAATGATTTCTAAAACAAATGCCAGACTATTGAAGGAAGATGCTGTTGCCAGTATGGTCAGCAGGCTCATGAAAATTGCAACGCTGGTTACCCCCAACATACCTGAAAGTGAGGTTATTTCATCCGTGAAAATAAATTCAAGCAGCGATGCCCGTATGGCTGCAAGAATAATATATGAGAAAACCGGCTCTGCCGTTCTGGTCAAGGGTGGCCATTCGGGTGGAGAGTTATCAACAGATATACTCTTCGATGGTAGAGAGTATTATGAATTCTCCGGGTCAAGGATAGATACAAAGAATACACACGGAACTGGGGATACGTTGTCTGCATCAATTGCATCATATCTGGGTTCCGGGAAAAATTTATATGATTCGGTGTCACTTGCAAGGAAATATATTGAGGGGGCAATAAAAAATTCATTTCCCATGGGAAAGGGATATGGTTCGCTATCACATTTCTGGGGGATAAAATGATAGGAAAGATATCGAGAAAATTTTTTGAGGAGAATATAATAAGTAAAACAGGTGCGGAAAGAAAGGATGTAGTTGTCCCCCCGCGTAACGGTGTTGATGTCGGGGTTATAAAGATTGATGGTAGGTATATGGCCATAACAACCGATCCACTTTATATCGATATGTCCTTCGGACCCAAGAAAGCGGCGTGGTTTGCGTTCCATATACTGGCATCTGACCTTTATACTTCAGGGATAAAAGCAGAGTATATGAGCATAGACCTGAATTTGCCTCAGGAAATTACAGATGACCAGTTCAATGAAATATGGGATGTAATCGATGGGGAATGCAAAAAATACGGGATAGAAGTTGTTACAGGTCATACGGCACGTTACGCAGGCGTGTCATTTCCCATGGTTGGAGGTGTTACCCTCATGGGAACCGGAAATAGGTATATCACAACAGAAAATGCATCTACCGGAGATGCCATCATAATGGCAAGGAGCTGCGGGCTGGAAGCTGCAGTGATACTTGCACATACGTTTCCTCAATATGTCAGGGAACAGTTAGGGGATGACACCTTGAAGAGCGTTATGGATAAGTTTTATACAATGACCTGTGTGAGCGAGGAATTGATGGCAATAGATTACGGCATTGGTACCAGGATTACATCCATGCATGATTCTACCGAGGGCGGACTCTTAAACTCTATCTATGAAATTGGCTATGCATCTGGAAACGGGATAAAAGTAAACTTTGATGATATCATCATCGATAAGGATATATCGGATATCTGTTCACTTTTCAAGATAAATCCTTTGAGGTCTATAAGTGAGGGAACCCTGCTTATAACTGTAAAACCCGAATATGCAGAAGAATTTACTGGAATGATCAATGATTCAGGCATCAATGCACACATAATAGGAACGGTTACCGAGAATAAAAATGGAATAAAAATAATTGAAAACGGCAAAATATCGGATATACAACCAGAGGATGACCAGTTCTGGGGTGCAATAGCAAATGGAATAAAAGAGGGTTTAAGATGAGTTTGGGGGGACTTTACCTTGTTACGCCAGATTATAACGGGCCACAGATTCTTGATGCTACTGAAAGAGCTCTAAAAAGTGGCATAAATATTTTACAGTACAGAGACAAAAAATCGTCCTTTCGTCAGAAGATGGAAATCGGAAAAAAGTTAAAAAATATGTGCAATGAATATGGAACTCCGTTTATCGTGGATGATGACCCGATTTTAATGGATATTCTGGATGCTGATGGGGTCCATATCGGGAAAGATGACATACCCTTTGATTATATAAAATCCAGATTCCCGGGTAAAATTATCGGAGTTTCTACGTACGGGAGCCTTGAAGATGCCCTTGAATATCAGAAACTCGGAGCAGATTACGTGGCATTTGGTTCGTTCTTCAGTACGAAAACGAAAGAGGATGCAACCATGTGCAATATAGATGTTCTGAACAGTGTGGGCAAAATAAATATACCGGTATTTGTGATAGGAGGGATAAACCGTGGAAATATAGATGTTTTAATGAAATATAAAATATCAGGGATAGCTGTCGTTTCCGCCATTTACTCTGCAAGTAATATAGAGAGTGAAGTATCATTTTATCTGGAGAAGTTGAAGGAACACGGTATCGGGCACTGATTATACACAGGAAAAAATATAATATTTATTTATATATACAATAATGAAAATTGAACAGGCACTTATTTCCCAGTTAATGATTTTATTAAATATAAAAAATGGAAAAACAAGACCATCCGAGATATCTAAAGAACTGGATATAACACTCCAGGGAGTGGTTTACCACATTAAAATCCTGAAGGAGAAAGGGTTCATAGATGAAAAAAACAGCATTACAAAGGAAGGTTTTGATTTTCTTTACAACGGACTGAACTATATAGAGGATTTTGTGCATTCCAGTCTGATCAACATAGATTCTTCGTTAGTCTGGGAGGTAATATCTGACCATGATTTTGAATCAGGGCAGAAGGTTTCACTTTATATGGATAAAGGATATCTTCATGCAGGTCCTTACACGGGTCAGGGTTCATTCGGTATTACCGTAAAGGCATCCAATAAAGATGAATGCACCGGTGTGACATCTGTGAGGGAGATCATAAAAATTAAAAAATCCAGAATAATAATAGTCGCATTCAACAATGTGGAAAAAACCTTTGACATGAATGCTATTAGTCAGAATGTAAAGGATTATATAAAAAATTTAGACTTTGATTTTATCGGCATTACAGGTGAAATGGCCAGAACGTTGATCGACATACTCGGAATAAAGCCAGAATTTGAATTTGCATCTATAAATGCTGCCTTTGAAGCGGCGAGGAGGGGGTTCACAACCCTGATTCTGATTTCTGATAGATTTTTCCATTTTTCGCTGAATGAAATACGGGAACTTCAGTCGAAAAATCCCACTATTGAGCTAGATTTAAAGCATGTTTGAAACCTATTATACCGCATTATGACCTGTGAAAGTATTGTAAATATGGATGAATCTCAATAATATATTATTATAAATATATTTATAACCACATAACTTATTTAAACTAGTCTTGGCTAGTATTATGACCATCATAGGATAAAATTAATTTTCATTGTTTTTATAAATATTTAAATAAGACTTTATTATAAAGGGGAATAATAGAGGTGTAAAAATTATGGAGGACGATGAAAGTGGCAGTAGGGGTACATATTATAGCGGATTTATACGGTGTAGATGCAGAATTAATATCTAGCGCTGATGGTATTTCCCCACTTATAGAGAATGCGATTAAGGAAGGAAACTTGACTGAGATTTCTTCACAGTATTATCAATTCAGGCCCATGGGTGCAAGTGGTATAGCGCTTCTCGCGGAATCACACCTGTCTTTCCATACATGGCCGGAGCATGGATTGGTAACACTGGATATTTACACGTGCGGGGAGCATAGCAATGCCGATCGGGCATTCAACTATCTTTTGAATGTATTGCATCCTACCTCCATAGAGTATAAAAAACTCGAGAGGGGAAGCAAAATAGAGGAAAATGTTAAAATTGACAATCCCCAGATGATGCTGTGATAGATTGAGGAAAGGTTTACTCTTAATTTTTTTCTTATTAATTTTGTTTTTTTTAGATATTTTGATTGGAGTTTATCATATTACATCTAAATACAATATTATAGTTCTCCCGGATGTAATAGTTTCTATTGCATCTATATATACAGCAGGTGATATATTCCTGGACGTTTCATACAACATAGGGAAATCATTTTCATTGTCAGAAAAATATGTAGGCCTCTTTATAGTGGGATTCGCTGCCATAATTGATGAAATCGCAATGTCTGTGATGGCTGCTGTGGAAAATCTTGGCAGTATCAGTCTGGGAACAATACAGGGTTCCAATGTCATTACACTTCTGGCCTTCTTTATACTGATACCCTTATATTATAGAACAGGAATTTCCAGGTACAGTATCGATTCATATGTTATTCTTGCTACGTCAATAATACTCCTGGTGCTTTCATTTTATTTTGTCAAAGTGCCCTTTTATCTAGGATTCATTACATTTTTTATTTTTCTATTTTATATAGCAAAAAAAACAAAATCAGGGGTTTATGGTGATGTAGTCCAGGTAGAAGAAGTATATCCTGCCTACTATGGTTTACTGGCACTAATTTCAATAGCCCTTGCATCCTATAATATGATAAATTCTGCACTGATAATATCCTATGTAACAGGCATAAATACATTTATTTCATCGTTCTTCCTGCTGGGTTTCTTCGGATCCCTACCAGAGATAATGATGATGTCTATTGCTATGAGAGATAAAAGAAAGGATGTATCCATAGGCCTGATAACAGGAAGCACCGTGTATAAAGAAACTATTTTACTGTCTATTATCGCATTTATCGGAACCCTGACCTTTTATAACTCCATATTTTCTCTGATTATTATGGTAATTTTTTCCGGTGTTCTCATAGTTTACACTCAAATTTTTAGATGAATATAAGTCTCAGAATCCCCAGAACTGATCTTCCTTTCTCTTGATTTTAATTAATTCTTCCATCGTTTCTTTCATATCTGGGTCCATATCTTCGTCCTTGAGTTCTTTCACGATATTTGCAGGTACATCAACATAAAGATCTTCGCCGGCAAAAACCTGCCTGTTAAGGGTAACGCCTTCAATTGCACATGAAAGTTCTGCTCCTTTATCTGCATACTGTGAATTTATATCTCCATCCCTCAGACTTTTTATTGTTCCTGCATACTTATTTTTCCCGTTGATAAGCTTATCGCCAACCTTTACTCTACCAGAAAGAACCTTGATTCCAACAATAACGGGCTTGGCAGCCCTGAAAATATAATCCGGCATAATAACGAGTTTAGATGGTATCGGTCTGCTATTCTTGCTTTCTTCTTCCAGTTCATGTTTTTTGAATTCCAGCCATTTATTTAAATCGTCTATCATGGAATAGATTACATTGCCTGTAATGACGCGCACGCTGTTAGAATCCATTGCTTCCCTGGCATCGCTGGAAATATTTACATTGAAACCAACTATTACGCGATCCATTGGATTATTCAATGTTGATACGTTTATTATGTCCTTTTTGGTAACATCGCCTATCTGGGCCTCCCTCACATTTATTTTATTCTCCTCCATCTCATAGGCTATTGCTTCCAGTGATCCTATTGCCTCTGCTTTTATAGTTATACCGTTATCAGAAAGCTTTATATCAGGTTTTGATTCCTTTATGAGTTCATCAAATGCGGTTTCTGTATTTCCATTCTTTACAGCAAGTATGGATGTACCTGATAAAACGTCAAGTTTATCGGTTATGAGTATTCGTATTCCTGCAGCGGCACTGACGCTATTTTTCTCTTCCAGACCTTTTTTACCCGATACAAGAATTGCCTTTACCCGGGTTACCGCTGGGCCAGATGAGGTGTTCAGTGCAATTTTATCACTTTTATGCAATGTCCCCTGATATAGTATTGTATCCAGTGTTGTTCCCAGGGAATCTTCTTTTTTAATTTCTATGACTGAGCCCCTTACGGTTTTATTCTCAAATTGTATACTATTTTCAAGGAATCTCTGTGCAAGCCCGGTCAATACCATGAGAATGTCCGGTACACCGATATTTAACTTCGCACTTATAGGTACAATAGCAAAGGATTTTGTAAAATCAGTGATTCTATCATATCTATCTGATGATACGCCCCTGGCGTACAGATCATTGATAATTTTATAAATTTTTTCATCCAGAAGTTCTGTATATTCCTGCCTCTGGATTTTTAGAGTATCCATAAATGAAGTATTTTTTGTATTCACAAAATATGGAATTAAATCGATTTTATTTGCTGCAATTATAAAAGGAGTTTTATATTTTTTTAATACATCGATTGATTCAATGGTCTGTGGCTTTAAACCCTCATTGATATCAATAACAAGTATGGCTATATCAGCAAGTGCACCACCCATAGCACGCATGTTTGCAAATGCTACATGCCCAGGAGTGTCTATAAAAAGAAGACCGGGTATTTTAACCTGAATATTTTTAAAATAATTTTTAATATTTGTTTCAAGCGTTTTTTTATCTATATCAGTAGCCCCGATTTTCTGTGTTATGCCACCAACTTCTTTCTTGGCGACCTTGGTTCCACGTATATCATCCAGGAGTGTTGTTTTTCCATGATCTACATGTCCGAGGACACATACAATTGGTTCCCTTAAATTTTTTTTTGTGGTTTCCATATTCAATAATCCATTATCTCATTCTCATTAAAGAATATTTTATACTCGTGGTTATATGCTTCCTGAGAGTCAGATGCGTGAACTATATTTTCTTCTATGTTCAGAGAGAAGTCCCCTCTGATTGTTCCGGCCGCTGCCTTTGAACCGTCGGTGGCACCGGCAATATTTCTGCATGAAATTATTGCGTTATCACCTTCGAGTATTATTGCAACTATAGGACCGGATGTTAAATATGAAACAAGGCCTTCGAAGAACGGTTTAAGACTGTGGACACTATAGTGTTCCTTTGCCTTTGTTTCTGAAACTTTCATGAGCTTAAGAGACAAAACCTTTAAACCTTTGTTTTCAAATCTCGCGATTATATTCCCTATGAGATGTCTTTTAACACCATCGGGCTTTATGAGCACCAGTGTTCTTTCCATACTATTACGCCTTTCTCATTTCTTTTATACGATGATACTCGTTTGTCCATTTAACATTTCTTGCTGCTCTTTTGAGGTCAA
>JAJZZW010000055.1 GCA_021797385.1 Thermoplasmata archaeon
TTTTCAGCATAACTGATCTTTATTCAATTCCTGTAGATGTAAATGTTATATTGAGTTCAATCAATGATACTTTTACACTTCCTGGACAAATAAAAGCAAGAAATTCAATTGAAGGTATAAGAAAATGCCTTCCGATGCTTTTGAACTTGGAAGAGTTCAATAAGATTATTATTGGTATCGACCCAGGACCAAAACCGGGAGTGGCCGTCATGGGGGATGGTGTATTATTGGAGGCTTGGGAATGCCCGGTGATAGCAAATATTCGGGAAAGTATAATTCGTATTATAGAAGATTATAGTTACCGTTACGTAATGATTAAAATCGGTAACGGTGATAGACCAAATAGAGATTTAATTATCAAACATTTAAAGAATTTGGCACCAATGATCATCGTTAACGAGGAAAATACAAGTACTCCCCATAAAATTCATGATAATGCATTGTCTGCAGCAAGAATATCCCTCATTGATGATAGATATGATATTTCTAAAACGCCAGTAAAATTCAGTAGAAAAAATATTTATGAAAAAGAATTTACAACCTTGCATTCATTGATTTAAAGTTTAAAGAAAGTTAATTAATTATTTACTCTTCTGTGTTTTCTTTGATGATTTTGATCTTTTCCATTTAGGTACACGCACGGTATTTCTTCTTCCGGACGCAACAATAAGGAATATTGCAAATGCAACTGCAACAGCGGCTATGTAATATACCCAATCATAATTTGGTGCCTTACCATTATAGAATACTATGGATGATTTTCCCTGAAGTGTTATAACCGGATTATTTGTGGTTACTGTTAATGTATTCTTTCCTTTATATACAGAAGCCGCCGGAACGGTAATATTATCCTTATAAACAGAATTTCCATTTATTTTAGCTATATGGCTTGGGGGCAGGACTTTGGAAGATGTTCCATGGGCTATAGTATAAGTCAGAGTTATGTTATATATAGGTACAGGGTCTGAATTTTTAACTGTTGCACTTAAAACTATGGGTCTACTGACGTTGATCGTTATGCTGGAAGTGTATGAAATTTTATGACCGGTTGAATTTATAGCATAGCCATCTACGTATCCATAAATATTTTCGCATTCTGATGGTGCAGTAACGGCTATAGAGAACGTTCCATTTGTTGAGCTATGATAATAAAATAGTGGAGAGAGACCGGTGTCGTTAACAGCTCCGAAATACGCCGCAACAGAGTAATTATGATACCCAGAATGTGCAATACTAAGATTAACGTTGAATGTTTCGTTTTCATAAACGCAGGCCGGAGCTGATGGAGTAAAAGAGAAATTGGATGCGGAGGCTTCCGGTATCTCTGTATGTATGCTTGAAACTGGAGCTACACCTGATAATGCGATTAGAGCGAAAATCACTGAAAACATGATTAATAATGTATATTTCATTTAATTTACCTCTTTTTCCTCGATCTGATTGAAGAACCGATAATTCCTGCAAGTAATGCAGCTACTATTATGCCGATGCCTATATAGATTGTAATATCAGGATTCGCTGTGTAATCATTAATTATAGTGGTTCCTGATGATCCTGTACCTATTGTGGCTGAAGGCAGCACTGGGGTAATGGTCTTATTATCATAAATTTCTCCTATACTCGTTGTAGTATTAGTGTCAACATCTATTGGCACTGAGTGTAATATTCTTCCATGTATACCATTTGCGTAGATATATACTATGATACTCTCCCCCGGATTTAGTGTTATATTTGTAAGGTTTTTGCCGTTATAGGTGAGATATGCACTTATATCATCTACCGATTTCAAATGGGCCGAATTTGAAATGCTCATGAATATATTCAGCGAAGTACTATTTGTATTCTTAATGGTTATGGGAATCATGTTTATTGTTCCGTTTACAGCAGCGTAATTAGAGTACGTGAAATTATACCCTGCCCCTTTTAGCACGTCCACCGTTATATTACCTATGCTCTGTGCAAAGTTGGTGTTATTAACCTTTATCCAGATAGGTATTGTGTTGTTACCAGCAGGAACAGCAGGAATTTCAATAACAATACTTACACTTTTTGTGGTATTTACTGGAATTGTGAAATTATTTTCGGAGAAATTTAGATTCCATATACTTTTACCCGAATAAAGGTAAATTGTATTATTTATATTCCCTTTGTTCTGTATAGTTACATTTGTTGTGACCTTCTCACCGACATATCCGGTTACACTTGGGTCTGTAAGCACATATTTATATAGAGGCACAAGCTTAAGTGTGAGAGTCTCGGTAATTGATTTATTAAGGTATAGCGATACAGATTTTGAATAATTAAACCATATTCCATTCTGGCTTGTTGAATTTATTAGTGTAAATTCGTAAGTACTGTTAGCCGGTAGGAAAATAGTGTGCGTTATTTCTGATGTGGTTATATACATTGAAGAATCGATGATGGTAAGATTTGTTGGAACATCCTTGCTGTTATACCCTTTAAGAGTAACGCTGAATGCGGGCATCATAAAAATATTGAAGGTCTTATTACTGAATGCATTTAATGTCGCGTTTTCGAAGTATGCATAATGATTTCCAGAATACGTATAGTTTGCATATATTCCATATGTTCCTGGATTAAGGCCACTTACGGAGTAATTACCAGAAGAGGTCGAGTTTGTACTTTCAACAGTTTTTCCATCTCTTGTAATATCGATATGCACTCTACCGGAAATGGCTGTACTATTTGAATAATAAACGACGTTACCACTTAACTTGTCTTTAATTTCTGTGGGGACAAGACCGATCTTGAAGGTAGTATTGCCTGCAGATACTGTTACATTTATATATTGACCTTTGGCGTTTACATATGAATACGCGCCTGTTGAATTTATGAAGTTACCGCTCGAGGTTATTGTGTAATTGGATGACGGCAACACCATAGTTGTGTTACTGCTCTGCGCCGTCTCTATTTCCTCGGTTCCGTTCTTAATGCGGTATGATGCTGGTATATTCAGATTATTTGTAATATCTATTTTATAACCTTTAACATAAACGATATCCACTGTTGTATTTTGAGTTATTGTAATTCTGCTAAGATTTACAATAGTCCCGTTTACTTCATTGGTTTCATTATAAGAATACAGTGTGTATGTCCCTGCGGGTATATGTGATAATCTAACAGGAATTCCAGTTGAATTAATGAGATAGGTTACAGGTCGTTCTATTGTCTTATTTGAATTTATCAGGCTAAAATAGAGGTCTGTATTCTTCATAAATATCTGGGAATTGGAGTTATTGACTACAGTGCCTGTTATTACCGGCACTATGTAAGCACTCTTACTTGAAACTTGGGTATAGTATATGCCCTCAGCAACTTCTCCAATTGCCGTATTGTTTGTCATCTTTAATGTATAGGTGTTATATGAACCAATTAAAGATATATTTCCATTGTAATCTCTCGATGAATCGTTGTAAATGGATATATTTACACTAACCAGTTTCTGGGATACATTATATATTTGTTCATTTATATTGTTATTTGTATTATTATAGTAATATGGAGATTCGATTCTTACAGTGCTTGTATTATAACCATAAAGAGTGGCAATTCCGCTATTGAGCTCTGAATAATAATATGGAACCGTTCCATTGTATACTATTAGTATCCCCTCCGTAGCATAGCGAAGAGAGTTGTTGGTTGATGCTGTAATATTGTATGGAGCCTTAATATCAAGGTTCAATGTAATATTATAAGAGGTATCAGGGTTTGATACATTGAATCCGGATAAGGTGGTGCTGTTAAACGTTCCAGTTCCAGAGATTGAATAATTTCCAATTGGCAGATAAATACGGTAAACATTACTGGAATTGGAATAAACAGAATACAGGAACGCACTTGAATTTGTGGCGAGTATTTCATAATGCCCACTGTAATCCTTTGTCCCCTTCATTGTAGATCGAATATTGTAATAATGTGCCTGATGATAATTTATATTCATCACTACGTTACCTGTAACATTCAATGTCTGTACGAATGCTTTTCCTGAGTCGTTGGAATAAATAGTATATACACCGTATGGCATATTTATATGGTAATATCCGGTAGAATTGGCGGTTACGTTCAGTGCATCTGATATTATCCCATTGAAGTATACCCAAACTTTAGCACCAGGGGCGGCTTTTCCTGATACATTGGCTGTCAATTCTGGTGTAAGTGTGATTGATTTTGTATTATTCCATCCAGAAAGTGTAACAGAATTTTTATCCTCACTCCCATTTGATTTTATTGTAACAATATAGGTTCCAGGGAATACTGAGATACTTACCGTTCCGTTACTCGGAGTTATTGCTTTGAATGTATAATTTCCCTCTGTTTGATTTACATAAACTGTATATCCAGATAGAGCAAGACTGTCCACGGAAGCTGTTACCTTAATCTGATCCATTTTTATGGTTAAATTATAATGCTGCTGTGTTTTATAGCTAACATCTATTGTTGTGAAATTTTTATATATGTTACCGTCTGTTTTTACCGTTACATTATAGTTATATGGAATCACATTGCTCACAGAGTAAATGCCATTTGTTATGGTCACATTCCTTGTGATTCCGTATGTAGAATTGTCAAGTATAATTGTACCGCTGTTTACGGCGTTGGAAGATGTTATATTATCAAGTATAACATTACCATAAACCGTATTCCTATGCAGGATCATATTCTCTGTAATGTTATAGTTACCGATCCGCTCTCCCTGATTGGTAGATACATTTACTGAGTTCGTACCAATAATATTTGTACCTTCCATAGAAAGCGAATTTACACTTCCTGTAGAATAAACAAGGGTGTCATTTCCTGGTAATCCGGTTATTGTATAATATCCGGCGCTGTTTGTTGTAACTATCTCATGAGGTATTCCATACTGATCATCAATTGTTATATGAACTCCAGCAACACCTGCACCTGTGGCTGATGTTACCCTGCCGGTTATTACTGCACCCGGGTAATACTGGATGATTGGATCCTCTTCGCCGATCAGGTTTGCAGGGAGGAGCACTTCTGTTCCTTTTCCTTCCTTCTGATATGTGTATGCTGTCTGTATGGGTATAAGTGTCCATCCTGGAGTGGTGGATGTTGCATTCTTTGTAGGATTGTATTCTGAAGCATAATAAACCAGTTCAAAATTGCTCATATTAAATGCTGGAGATACAGATATTCTACCCCCCTCTAGTTCGCTTAGATACTGTGGTGGTATACCAACAACAGTGTTGTATATAGTAGTGTTATAAAACGTGGGTGTGTAGCTAAGGCTATAACTGGTCACTGTGGCACCTGCTGGGAGTTTGTTAAGTGGATATGTGGCACCAGTGCTTGTTGTTGCAATTACATTATAGTAGTTTATGGGCACAACTTCTCCATCTGCCGTATATGACGCCGTATCTGTTAGGTATGCAGGAGCATAGAAAATTCCCGGATTGTTCCCTGAAAATGGAAATAGTGCATGATCTATCTGAATATATGATAATGATGATCCTGTTACCTTTTCGAGGCCGGTATATGCAGATACAAGTATACTCACATTATATTTTGTAGACAGTTGGCCCATTATAAGTGCGTGCATTGCATTACCTGATGTAGTCACATTTATCTGATGGCTGCCATATGCAGTTTCATTTAACAGAGGGAGGTACCGTGAAGCCAGTGGATTTCCATACATGCCTGTTAAGGTATTTGTTTCATTGATTCCAAAATATTTATCCATGACAGCTGTTATAGTTGCGTTGAAATGACCATCGGAATAGCCGCCTGGAGTCTGCAGAACTCTTGATATGAAGAGTGAAATCCTCTGTGTCTGATTCTGCGCCAATAATATCTGCCCTGCGCTGGCTATTCCCTGCTGGAAATCATCGGCCACTGTTGGATGCCGGCCCTGCTCAAGTTCCTGGAAACCATAATCCCACCACGAAACATATGCTGGCCTATCCTGTATAGATTCATTGGCGTTCTGAGTTGCAAGCCATTCAAACGATGCTGCTAGAGGCTGGGTTTTATTGTCTATTGCTAGTCCATAATTCCCAAATGGATTGTCCGGTCTCAAGCCCTTGGGCAGCGTTGAATTTAGTATATGATCATATGAAGCCGCACTGTTTTCAGGTACTGACGCAGAAAATGCACCCATCCCGGATGGTATTATTAATATTAAAATTACAATTATGGCAAATCCCACTGTTACACCACTGATATTTTTATGCAGTGATTTTCTACCACTTACATGTTTTGATTTCTTTGTGGCTTCATTATGCCTTATTATATCGGCAAAGTACATTATTAGCCCACCACCTAGTATAGCATATACTGGTGCAGCAGTGATATTGAATCTTGCAGCCTCAAAACTCATGAATATGGAGAATATTGCAAATATAATTACCAGAAGAATTGCTTCCTTTTTCTCTTTCAGAAATCTATATATTATAAATGGTACACCAGCAATTCCGAGCAGGAATAAACCGGGTCCAAAATCCGAAATATACTGACCAAGAGGTGGAGCGGCAGCCTCTGCAATAGTTGAGTATACCCTGGATTTGACAAAATACCCATCCCCAGTTATAAGTTCTTTGAGTATTGCTGGATTGGTCTTACTTAATACAAATAATGCTGCAACAATAACTATTACCATGGACGGAATTGTTATTATCCATGGCCTCCTTGCAACAATATTTACAAGAATCCCAAACCCAACTATCATAAGTCCCATGACCAGTGGTGGAATAAACCATGTATGCAGCATAAATGTCACATCATAATAATAGAATCCGATTGGGAAGGATGCTGCAACATAAATGGCTGTGAGATACGTTAAATATCCTGTAGGTTTTTTAACTATTAAGTTGTAAATAAGCTGAACTGCGACATAGATAAGTAGTATAACTTCTATATAAGGGAATCCCTGCCAGAAAACTATCAATCCGCCTAGGGAAACCGCGGCCATGAGAATATAAATCGTAGCTATTTTATTTTCTTCGTAATATTTCTTTATTGAAGTGAAATATGATCTTGTATCTGTGAGTTTACTTATAATTACTCCTTTTTTGGCAGATATTACTGCCATTTCAAAGAAGTATATTGAAAGGAATGCAAATATAAGTTCCGGTGTATGGGCTCTACCGTCTGTGAGTATGCCGGATGTCAAGTTTCCTGGCATAATTGTGAATAATACAGCCGCGAACAACCCTGCTTTCTTTCCAAATATCTGTTTCGTAATAAGGTAAACAGGTATGATCAAAAGTGCACCATAGAAGGCGTCTGATTCCTGGAATGCATAATAAGCTCCCATTTTAAGTCCCATGAACGGAGAAAGTATGTATCCTGCAAAAACTATACTCCACTGATAGAAAGGTGGTCTCGGATTGACTGTACCTGCTGGATAATTAAGCAGTATTGTATGAGTTAGCTGGGTGTGGGTGTTCAGTATGTACTGAACGAGATAATAATTAAAATAAGGGTCACTACCTCCTGATACGTTGAGGTATGATTGCTGAAACGCCAGAGACCATGCAAAAAAGTTTGACAGGAACATGTAAAGGGCAAGCAGCCCTATCAAAACTGGGATCTCTGGATGCCGGGTTAAGTTTTGCTTAATTCTATCTGTAATTTCCATAGTTTAATTGCGATAATGAAATTAAGATATAAAAATTTACCTTATTTTAAGTCATTATTGTTCTCTGGTGCATTGTTCATCATGTCTAAATACTCAAATCTGATTTTTTTATAAAATTCATGCCTCACTTTTTTAATATATATTACCAGTATGATTGAAAAAGATATATAGCACAGAAGCAAATAATTGATTACTGCAAAATATCCAGTATTCCCGTAAAATGACAAAATAAAGGCAATTGAGAGTATAATTGATGATAAAAACGGAAGGAAGAACTTTTGTTTCCTGAATATCCGTATCAATGACATATTAGATATGATATGTATTATGATATAGAGAAAGCTGATTATACCTGCAATTATTACGAAGGAATCAAAAAAACCAACGTAATGAATGAAAATTAATGATATTACTATAGAAAATATAAAAAGTCCGAGCATGAATTTATTTTTGCTGAAATTCTTCTTTACATTAAAATCATTATAGAATTTTGGCATCATATGTACAAAGGCGTTTAGATATGAAACACTAAGGTTGAAGGCACTCATTAACCCGAATGTGGAAAATATTATAAGAAATGGTACGCCTAGCCTTGCTCTTACGAGTTCTGTTATGTAGAATGAATTAGATTCATAGAGTGAGAGACCGTGGTATCCTGCAAACATCAGCAAGGCAAAAGCTGAAAATATCATAATAAGCCCTGATATGGTAAAAGATATAATTAAAGACCGTGGAGTGTTCATATGTGCCTTCGACGTTTCCTCAGACAAAAATATGCTTGAACCGCCTCCGGAAAATGCCAGTATCCCGAAGATTACACCAAAGAAAAATGGATTGAATGAAAATTTTATTCCTGAAAATGAAAAATCCGGCGATCTAAATATTAGAAAGATTATACTCATAGATATTACAAATGCTATTTCTATGAACCCTGCGATAAGTGTATACTTGATCGATATTCTGAAACTCCTTGATACTACAAAATAAACTGTTGCAGTAAATGCAAATAAAAATATATATTCAATGTATGCCCCTTGGAATCCAAAAAGCTGTAGTATGGAATAAAGAAAACCTGATATAAAGATAGAAATATTGGGAATAGTCAGCGCTGAATAACCGATATAAAGCAGGAATACAAGAAATCCTGCACCCTTCCCGAGGCCATTCCCAGCATATGAGTAATAGCCACCATTTGTTACATATACCTTGGAAAATGAGTATATGGTGTAAAGCGTGAAATATGAAAGCAGAAATGAGAATATTACAACAAATGGGAGCATCGACCCTGAATAAAGGGCTATGATAGAAAACAGTGCGATAAAGTCCAGCATAGGACCAATGGAGGTGAATGATTGCATAACAGCCTCTCTGAGGTTTACAGTTTCCATGGCAGCCATATCATTACATTTGTTAAAAATTTTTATTTGATTCTTGAAAACAGGCTTTCTAGGTTTATTTCAACAAAGGCAACTGGATTCTGTACCCCGAAGTTTGTGAATACATCCGGATTCATTTCACCGATGATCCCAGAATAAATGTCATTAATTATGATCTTGCCTCCCCTACCGTTAATCATTTCTGGCATTTCTGCCGGGTCTACCCGGAAGTTTTTTCCTGCGGTTCTCGAAATTAAATATTCCATGACAGAATATATATCAGAATATGATGCGCGGGAATTATTAAACAGTATGCAGAGATGGCTTTCCTGGATTCCTGATACAATAACATCGCCTATTTCAAATATTTTAACTGGTAGGCTTCTTCTGCGGTTTATACTCAAAATGTTAAGAAGGCCCGGAAATATTTTATCCCTTACGATTGAATAATCCAAGCTTTTTGGGTTTTCTATACTTACGTTACCGACATATCCTGTATTCCGGTAAAATTCCCCTGAATTCAGAACAAATGTTTTTACCTCTTGATAGTTAAGAGATATGAGGATTTCACTAATTATTCTATTATAATCGTTATAGATATAGGGATGGCCCGTGCCTGATGTCACAAGTATCTTCTCTTCAATATTGTCATATCCGTATGCCTTGGCTATATCCTCTATAAGATCAACCGGGCCCATTACATCAATTCTGTTCCCAGGAACCTTAACATGATAACCGTTGGATGCAATTTCACATCTGTATCCCATTTTTCTGAGAAGCATAACTGTACTTTCAGGTTCTATTCCCATAACTTTTTTAATCTCTCCGTGGGAAAGGTTGATTTCTCTCCAGTCATATTTTTTACCTTTACCTGTTATTTCTGGTATTGAAACTGAATAACCGATAAATGTCATCTCATATGCGAATAGATACAATGCATGAAGTACAGCATTGTAGTCAGTACCTGTGATATCGAAGAAAATATTTGATGTGTTCTCTTCTATTCTGGATTTAATCCCATTGATAATAGGTGGCATTGAAAGAATATCACCATCGCTATCAAGTATTACCGGAACAGAAGTTTTAGATTTTATTAGATTCCCATATTGTTTCCCCTTATCATGATTTACCAGGATCTCTTCAGCAGTACCGTGGAAATTATCATATGTAGTAAATGATATTTCTTTCTTTCTTTTCATGATAAATTTAAACGGTGGTGTAATTTTATCCATGTCATGTATGCCTATTGCCATTTTTTTCCTGGATTTTCCTGCAGTATCATGTAGCCTTTCCTGATAGTCTATAATATGCTTGTAATATTTTCCAAGTGGTTTTCCCTTCGCAATAAAGGACATTGCAAATGGCCTTTCACTCTCCACTGATTTATCTACTTTTAACAGTGATTCAATTTTATGGAACACAGGCTTTATCGGATAGTCACCATCATAAAATATTTTCATTGCAGATTTCAGGGCATAAAATGAAAACAGATCTGGCCTGTCCGGATTGAATTCCAGTTTAATCTCTTCATCCTCTTCTATTGAATACCCTATAATGCCTGCAAAGTCATAGAGTTTTGAAAAATAATTTTTTCCTATATCATTAATCAGATTCTGTTTTGTATTACGTATTACGACCATTAAAAACCTATATCCACAATTTATTTAAATTTAGTTTTTTGTTTTTCCCTTTGCATATTCTCTTAAAATAAAACGTATAAGATCATTAACAGATATGGCATTCCCATTGTTAACCTCTTCTTCCAGTTCAGCATAAATATTTCTTGGGAGTTTTAAATCAACCTTGCTGGTAGAATTTACATGATTCTTTGATATGAATTCATTTATTGCAAGGCGAATAGCCTCGGAAATTGTATTATAATGATTTTTCTCTACAATTTCCTGAAGCTGGT
>JAJZZW010000056.1 GCA_021797385.1 Thermoplasmata archaeon
CTACGGAATTCTCATAAAACTATCATTATCGGTGAAGAGGGGGAAAATTCTTCCTTTCGGCACTGTTTACTCCCGGAATGCCTATGAATACCTTGTATCAAAAAATCTTATACCATCGGCAGGAAAAAATATGGTACTCGGAAATGCTATGCTTCTTAAAAATCGAAGTTTTCAGTATAAAATTGTAAAGACAGGGATAAAATGCAGTGAAATAATCTCATTCGGTGATTTTTTAGACCTTACTATCAAGAGAGGCAATATGTTCAAATATGTCCTTGTAGGCATTTCAGGAGTAGCTGTCAATGAGATAATACTTCTGATGCTCCATGATATTATTGGCCGGGATTTGAGCATTCTGCCCGCTATTGAAATATCTATTATCTGGAATTTTGTATTCAATAATAAATTTACATTCGCTGGTAAGGGACATTTCTACGGTAGACTTGCCAAATATAATGCATTTAACCTGATTGGATTCGGGGCAAATCTCGGTGTTTACTATTCAGCGTTATTTTATAAAACAAACATATATGTAGCTGATTTTCTTGGGATACTTGTTGCATTTATAATAACGTATACAACGGCAACTCTTATTGTGTGGTAACATGGAAAGAGAGGGGGAAAACCGGCTTCAACGGATAATATTAAATGAAATTGCTACCGTACTTATTCTCTGTGCTTTTGTTTCCTTCGGACTTTTCGGATATCTCAATGTATATGCCATAGTACTGGAGACCATTCTGCTGCTGATTTCAGCATTCGTGCTGGTAATATCGAATTTGAATGGGCATATACGTTATACCATGGTATATCAGCAGGCTTTCGTCTACTCTTCAATGCTTCTTGCAGACATGGCCGTGGATATTACAATTTCAAATATGCTGTTTAAAATAATACTCATGATTATAGCCACTGCATCCTTGCTTTTTGTATCCTATAAATTTTACAGGAATCCTTCTCTTTACGATTTTCTCAGGGACAAGACTGCGGTTGCAAGGCCTGCTTATATTACAATAGCCATAATATTCATTATAATTGTATCCACAATTTCTGTAGTATTTATATTTGAACCCACCGATGAATTCCTTATAGACCTTTATTCGGCTATTAAATTCATGCACGGGTTCAATCCCTATAATCCAGCAGTGACTGCTGGTGTGTTTTCCTATTTTAAAACGTTTAATCTCGATCTGAACGTGACCCCCACAATGTCCGGAAAGGATATTACATTGCTGGGATATCCGGCACTGGCTTTTCTAATTTACATACCATACATATATATCGGAAAATTTGCCAATTTAATAATATCAGTGATATCGTTTATTCCTTTTGCACTTGTATATTTTAAATTCAGGGATAAGAAGATAGCACTTTACGCCATTCTTTCTATATTACTCAATATTATATTCCTTTACGCCTCTGCATTTTCCCTGATCGGGCTGGTATGGATTGTATTTCTAATGGCATCCTATTATTTCAGGGAAAAGCCTATTTATTCTGGGCTATTCTTCGGGTTGTCATTATCTGCAAAACAGTTTCCTGCGTTTATGTTTCCCTTCATGTTCTATATGATATACAGGGAAAAAGGATTAAAGGACGCAATAAAATGGACAGTTTCTGCATTTATTCTGTTCATAGCAATAAATGGCTATTTCATTGCAAGATCTCCGGTACTGTATTTCAGGGACATAATGTCGTCCGAAACCATGAATTTGATAGGAATAGGATTCGGCCCCTCACAGATATCTTTTCTGAACTTTGTTCATCTGCCCACTGATTTTTTTACTGCCCTGTTGATTGTTTCATTCATATTTTTCATTGCAATGTACGTTATGCACTATGATACACTGAAATTCACATTATTTGTTTTCCCATTATTTTTTATGATATTCAATTATAGACTTCTTATAACATACGTGGCATTCTGGCCCATCATATCTGTACTGTCAATAGAGGACATTGACTATAAAAGGAAGCTAAACATTGATAAAAGGGCATTGAAACGTTATGCAGCATATGCAGTGGCAGTATTAGTAGCTGTCATGGTCATAGGTGCCTATTATAATGCAACTGCACGGGACCCTGTAAAAATAGATTCTGTGCATATGATATTAGACCATGGAAACGCCAGTGGAATTATGGTAAATGTAACATATACGGGATCTGCGCCTGAGACCATTTATTTCAGAGGGGTAATTAACGAGACAAACTATAATGGTCTGCTTTTCAACTATTCCGGAAATCTAATCAAAGCTGGAAAATCAACTATTATACTCTACCCCGTCCGGGGAGAAACCATTCCGGATAATATAACCCTGGACCTGATTGCATACAATGGCACTGTACAGGGTTCGGCTGCATATAAGGTGATGAACTGGAATGTCACAGCTTACCATGATTTGCTATATAATCCTCCGCAAAATAGGTTATCACTAAGTCAGAGCCTGCCCTGAACAAGGATGTCAGTGCCTCAACTGCGGTCTCCGGTGAAAGAAGGTGGGAGGCTATGGCATTCTTGATCATGCTGTATTCCCCACTTACCATGTATGTTGCAAGTGGCATATTATAGTACTCCTTTGCCCTGTAAATCATGTCAAGGTAGAATAATGCCGGTTTTACCATTATAATATCAGCACCCTCCTGTATATCAAGATCTATTTCCCTCATGGCCTCATCGCCATTGTGGTAGTCCATCTGGTAGCTCTTCCTGTCTCCGAATTGCGGGGTTGAATCAGCAGCATCCCTGAATGGGCCGTAGAGATTGGATGCAAATTTAGAGCTGTATGCCATGATAAGAGTATTTATATAACCCTCCTTATCCAGGGCATCCCTTATGGCGCCAACCTGGCCGTCCATCATTCCCGACGGTGCAACCATATCAACACCGGCCTCTGCGTAGCTTACTGCTTCCATACCGTAAATTTCGAGGGTTTTATCATTATTTACATAGCCATTTTCTATTACACCGCAGTGGCCTGTATCGGTATATTCGCAGAGGCACAGGTCTGCAATGGTATTCAATGATGTATTTTTCTTTGCAGATGCAATGGCTTTCTGTACTATGCCGTTTTTATCGTATGATGATGTGCCACATGAATCCTTTTTTGCCGGTATTCCAAAAATGATTATGTTTTTGACACCGATTTCTTCCAGATGCATTATATATTTTTCATATTCAGAAAGCGAATAGCGGTAAATGCCGGGCATGGATTTGATTGCAGTTTTGCTTTTTTCCGTTTCATCAACAAAGACGGGCATTATCAGTTTATCAGGATTTATACTGGTCTCCCGGAACATATTTCTGATATTGCCGTTTAATCTGTATCTTCTTAATCTTTCAACAGGGAACATAACCCAATTATTATTTCAGGCTAATTAAATATTTTCAATTCAAAGTTTTCCACGGGATTTCATATACTGGAGATAAAAACCCGGATATTCTTCATATTCTATGTCATCAAAATCACCGGCCTCCATGAATCCTTTAAGCCTCAGAATGCATGAATCACATCTACCACAGGCTTTTTCCCTGCCATTGTAGCAGGACCACGTAAGCTTATATGGGACTCCCAGTTTTCTCCCCAGTTTTACTATATCTCCCTTTGTCAGGTACTGTAATGGAACGTTTATCCTGAATCCATTTTCAATGCCGTATTCCGTGCCAAGGTTCAATGTTTTCTCCATGGCATTGTAAAAATCAGGCCTGCAATCGGGATATCCGGAATAATCTATGGCATTTGCGCCTATGAAGATAGTTCCGGCTTTCATTACCTCTCCATAGGCTGCTGCAAGTGCAATGAATATAGTATTCCTTGCAGGTACGTAGGTAACTGGAACGCTTCCATCTATTGCATCAATGCCGCGCTCAGGGACGTCAATATCGTCTGTGAGCGCCGAACCGCCGATCTGCCTGAGGTTTATATTTATCTTTTTGAGATCAAGTCCGTAATAACTGCATATTTTCTCAGAACTCTGGATTTCTCTGGAATGCCTCTGCCCATAATCAAAACTCAGTGGAAAAACTCTATATCCATGATCCAGAGCATACGCTAGAACAGTGGGAGAATCAAGACCCCCTGAGAGCAAAACAACAGCCCTTTTATCCTCCATGGTACCCTATGTTCATGGACTATTATAATTTATACAGTGGTCTCTTTCCGTTCAGCACATTAAAGAGATTTATTGCAGCTGTTTCTGCCATTTTATCCCTGGTTTCATATGTTGCACTGCCCAGATGTGGTGTCATGACAACATTTTCCATTGATGCAAGAGGATTTTTGCTGTCAACCGGCTCATTTTCGAATACATCCAGTGCAGCACCCCTGATAATATGGTTTTCCAGGGCCCTTACAAGGCCATTCTCATCGACAACCTTACCCCTCGTGCCATTTATCAGAAATGCTGATTTCTTCATCTTTGAGATTCTTTCATAGTTCATGAAATGGAAAGTTTCACTATTCAGATCAAGGGCAATCACAACAAAATCAGATTCAGAGAGGAGATAATCCAGATCGACATATTCTGCATTTACATTATGTATGGTTCTGCTGTAATAGAGACCTTTCATATCAAATCCTTTAGATCGTTCGAGCACAGCCTTTCCTATACGCCCCATACCTATGAATCCAATAGTTTTACCATGCACTTCTGATCCCAGCATGAATCCCGGTTTCCATCCGGATTGCCACCCATTATCACGTATTAAGCGATCTCCTGAAACAATATTCCTTGCCACTGCCAGCATTATACCGAATATCAGGTCGGCAGTAGCTTCAGTGAGTACCTCCGGCGTGTATGTCACGGTAATACCCCTGGATTTTGCATATTCAACATCGATATGATCGTAGCCAACACTGTACGTGCTTATTACCTTTAATCTGGTTGCATGATCAATTATTTCCCTGTCTATCTTCTCGTTGAGTGTTACAAGGATTCCATCAGCATCCCCTATGTTGGAAATGATCCATTCCCGGATGTCACCGTCTCCGGGAAAAAATTGTATATTGAAATTTTCATGGCCATCCAGATAATTTCCCGGGACATGCCGGGTAACAAGAATTTTCATCATGGATAAATATTATAATTTCCCTAAATAATTTTGCCCATATGCCCGGGTTAATTTCTGGCATAACCATAAACATTAATTATATAGAATGTATTGGGTTTATTGAATTGAGCTTAATCACTTCTATTACTGTTGGTCTGATAAAATTCGTTGATGTACTTATCATCAAACTTGGTCTTACAGGTGTATTTTTCCTGATGCTTCTTGAAGGGATGCTTCTGCCGATTCCATCGGAAGTTGTTATGACTTTTTCAGGATATCTCGCATTTTATGGCCTTCTGGATTCCTTTGGTCCATATACATCCATAGTATTGCTGCTTCTGGCAGGATCTGTCGGAGACCTTGTAGGTGCATGGATTGCCTATGCTATAGGCAAATATGGTGGTGATCCATTTATAATCCATTACGGTAAGTATTTCTTTCTTAAAAGTGATACCATAGAAAGAACAAAGGCCTGGTTTTATAAATACGGAGACATTTCGGTATTTACAACGAGATTTCTTCCGGTATTCAGAACATTTATCTCAATACCTGCCGGAATAGCAACAATGGATTTTAAAAAGTTTTCAATTTATACACTTACAGGTGATTTGATTTACAATGCAGTATTGATTTATCTGGGAATACTTTTCGGGTCTCACTGGGAGCTTCTTCTGAAATACTTTGATGAATTTTCCTATGTGGGGATTGCAGCCTTTATAATTGTCGTGATATATCTTATTTTGAGAGTTTTCAACTCAAGAAAAAAACAGGATATATCATTAAACAAATAAATAATATACTAATAAAGAATATACTGTGATATGTTTTCCGATTCTCCAGAAGAAGTGAACAAATCGTTTAAATATCTAATTATTTCAAGGGCTACCAGAAGCTCGGCTTTAATATTCGTTACTCTTGCATTGCCACTTTATCTTCATTTTCTTCATTTTTCTGTAATATTTATCGGACTTCTTTATATACCTATTACATTATTCAATGTATTTTTGACATTGATTCTGGGAAGACTGGGTGATAAAATCGGATATTCCAGAATACTGTTTATAGGAGAAATATTCCCAGTTGCCGGTATGCTTTTAATCACCGTATCGACAAACATTTATTTTATTGCCACAGGTGCAATAATAGCCGGAATAACAGGAGGAGCAGGTGGCATGCGCGGGGCATTCTCACCTGGAATGACCGCTTTTGTCGCAAATAATTACGGAGCGGAAAACAATAGGGTGGGGAGACTGTCTCTTTTACTGGCCACTGCATCTGCTTTTTCCATATTCGGTGGTTTATTTTTGAGTTCCTATGTATATATAGAAAATATTATTGGAGTAATTATGTTCTACCGCACATTTTTCTTTGTTTCATTTATACTTGTATTTGCATCGCTCATATCCCTATCCCGCCTCAAAGAATATAGAAGGCCGAAAAAAACTACCAGAGTTATGAAAAAACAGAGCTTCGGGTTTCTTTTGAGAGTTATTTTACCGAATAGTATTAACGCTGCTGCTATAGGCATTTCAATGCCATTGCTTCCCCTGCTATTTGAACTTAAATACCATGTAGACCCCAGTGTGATAGGATATACATATACGGTGGGTTATGCGGTTACTGCAATAGGGTCTTATGTATCCGGAAAATACATCAATGGAATGTTTGATTCCCTGAAAATAGCGTCAATAGCCCATGTATTGCAGGGAGCACTCTTTATTATAATTGCATTTACACCATTCTTCTTCCTTGCCAGCGTAATTTATGTGGGAAGAATGGGAATAGCCGGTATCGGGTCTCCAATGAGGGGGGCCATTAATGTTCGGGGGATTGACAAAGAGGATTACGGCACGTCTACTGCTATACAGGGCGTTTCAGGTAGGGCATCACAGCTCACAAGTGGTGCATCCGGTTACCTTATGGATTTAAATTTGGCTTTTCCCCTTCTGATCGGTGGTTCACTGCAGGCTATCGGAGGGGTGCTTTACTATACAATGATAAAATCATGGCGCCCCGGAAAATATGATACAAAGGATAAAGCAAAGGCATAACAGGAAATGATTAGGATTGTAGAAACCCATATTAGCTACCTCCTTTAAAAATATTTTAGTTACTGTGCAGATTGACTTTTTAATGCCCGGTATTTCTTGATTTATTATCACCAATGGAAATAGTTATCTCATAATCTATAGTTAATCGGGGCAAATGGGTGTTTTGATGTAGATATCAAGAATATTATATAAAAATTCATGAAAAGATAGACCTGATTTTATCATCCAGGTTTATTGCGCCGAGACACAGAACTCTCAGAGGCTCCTTTGCAATGACTGTCATGGACGCATTTTTTAGAGCCATGCCGAAACTGTCAGCCTCTGAAAAGCCCAGGTAATATGAAGCTATGGCACGTATGGGGTCTGAATGTGATACAAATATGTATTTTCCATGATTGTCGTCAATGCAACCCTTTACCCGCTTCCATAAATGTTCCCATGGCTCCATTCCCAGATCGTCCCTTAGAGCTCCCGTGATGTGGGAATTTGGATATAGTTTTTCCTGAAATTCAGTAATACTGTGGCCATTTGCCTTTCCCAGATCTATTTCCCTGAGGCGATCATCTACCTTAATATCCAATCCAGTATAATTTGATATTATTGTAGCAGTATCATATGCCCTTTTTATCGGGCTGCTTACGATACCGTCAAATTTCATTCCCTGCAGCTGCATGGCAGTTCTTTCAGCCTGCATTTTACCTGTTTCTGTAAGGGAATTGTTTTCATTATCATCTGATAAAAGTTTTGCAACATTTATATCACTTTCCCCATGTCTTATGAATATATAGGCCCTCATGAATAGTGATAAAACTACCATTAATAAATATATATTATAAACATATTTGCCGGATTTGCTTCCAGTAGAGTAAAGTATAGATACATAAAACTTATCTCTATATTATGGAAATTTTCAAAAAGGAAAGAATTATTACAACAACAAAAAGTATCTCCGATCTGGTTAACGCATTTTCAACTTATCTCACTGATAATAAATGGAAGGTTCAGAGCAATGTAGAATCCGACAAGGCAATATTACAGGCTCAAAAATTCGGTATTTTAAGAGGTCTTGTTGCTGCTGACCGTGCCCTTACCTTTGTATTTACCTCAGATTCCGGGCAGATTAAAGTTGAGGTCGGCGTAGGAAGACTCCTGGGCGATATTGCAGTTACAGCAATAGAGGTTATCCTGATTTCCGAGATATTTATTGTTGTGGATATTCCGGAGATTGCATGGTCCGACCATGTAGAAAAGGAACTTCTGGATGAGTTGCAAAATCTTGCCAATCAATAACAACTTGGTTCGCTCAGTATACTAAGTGAATGACAATTCAGTATAAATTAGATTTTTAATACAATACCTTTTTACTCTTCAATTCACACGAATATAGAATTTAATATATAATTAAAAATCATCCATTACGGAGATATGGACAAAAAGGAATTATCTACATTCCCGGTTTACGGCGCGAGGCTTATTTATGGCATAAACTGGTTTGCTATTGCTCCGGGCTTTATCCTTATAGAAAGCCAGCTCCGTTTATCCGAGTTGCAGATCGGATTTGTTGCAACAAGTTTCTTTGTGGGACTCATGCCATTCCAGTTTATCGGCGGGATTCTTGCATCCAGAATTTCCCCAAAGTACATAGCTATTTCAGGCCTATTCATTATAGGGATGTTCTCCATACTAACAGGCATTTCAGAAACATTTTTCGAACTTTTTGCATCGCGGATGTCAGTGGGCATAGGAAGTGCCCTGTTTTCCTCACCGGCACTTGCATTTTTATCTGAAAATAGTGATGGTAATACAATATCTAGAAGAACTGGAATGTACAACGCATTATTCGGAATAGGATCAGGGATAGGCATTACGGGATGGATATACCTTGATTCAGTTACAGGCTGGAGAAATTCCATGTTTATTTCTGGAATTCTTGCTCTTGCCGTAATTCCATTCATGTCCATGATCTCGGAAAAGCTACATAAAGAGTATAATTATGGCGGATTCTCGATCAATTATAAAAATATCATATGTAATAAATACAGATGGATGCTGGGGTTTTCAGCTGGAATCGGTGCACTGTCTGAAACGGTCATCGGGCAGATGTTTGTATACTATTCAGAAAAAACACATATAATGAGCCCGCTGGATTCTGGGATAACCGTCTCGATGTATTTTATTATGGGATTATTTGGAGGGTATATATATGGAAAATACTTCGGTTTATCCAAACATAAAACGTATATTTATGTATTTACTGCTATAATAACATCACTTCTTTTTATATCTATTCCATTTGCCGGTAACGTGTACATTTTAACAGCAATTGTATGGATTATCGGTGCACTGACAGTTGCTGTGCTTACCATGCTTTATTATATGGTAATGTCAATTGACCATGATAACAGGAACAGGTCATTTTCACTTGGGTTCAATAATTTTATGCAGAAAATTATAGCAGTTGTTTCACCGGCACTTTTTGTCTATATTGCATTGAATATAAATTATTCATATTCATGGTATATACTGGGTATTTCCGGGCTTATTCTAGTGTTTTTATATCCAGGGATTTATGAATCGCATAATAGAAATGACATGACCGTAACAGGATTTTAAATTTAGCTCTGGTATATTCAACAACATTGAAAGAGCATTTAAATCATTGAAAAACGGGCCCGGTGGGATTTGGACCCACGATCACCGACTTAGAAGGACGGTGCCTTATCCATACTAGGCCACGAGCCCGCTTCCAATATTTTAGGATATAATATAAGTATTTCTATGTCAATTCATGTGGTGCACATTTTTATAGTTTATTCATATCATTGGATACAATGCCTGCACCGGAGGATATACCTTTTTCTGAATTCGGGAAACCAGAAAAAATCAAAAAAATTAACGGAGTGCTTTCCTTTGACAATGACCTTTCCGGGTTTCAGGGAAAGAAGGTTTATCAGTATGTATTCTTTTACTGGGTTTCTGATGATTCCATAATCAGCAGTGGCAAAAAAACCGTAAAAATCTCAGTAAATGGAAATCTTTTGCAGAGAAAGGTTCTGTACAGGCAGAATATATTTGACAGATTTGGGGACACTAAATGGTCTTTCAGGGTAGGAAATGCAGTAAACAGCGGGATAATATTATGTTATTACCATAACAGGGAAGGGAAAAAATCATTTGCACATATATTCATAGACCCGGCATTGAAGAGAAAAGCTGCAAAAGCCGTCCAGCAAACACTGGTAAGTTCAGCTGAAAAATACGGCATGGCCATAAGGGAGGAATATGTATTTTATGAGTATATAGACAGTGAGAATTATAAAGAGTCAGAACCTGGAATCGAGCAGACTGGCGATAAGGAACTCTTCAGTGTTCTTGAGATTGAACCGACTGATAACCCGGAAATAATCAAAAACGCATACAGAAAAATGGCAAAGTTATATCACCCGGACCTTACAACTCCCGAAAATGAAGAAGAGTATTCAGAAAAAATGAAAAATATAAATTATGCCTATGAAAAATTATATAAAAAATATTACAGATAGATTATTTAATCTCAAATTCATGGCCATTGAACGGTAGTATGAATTTGTATTCAGGCAATGACTCCTGAAGTTTTTCCCTCTGGTCCCCGTGGCACAATACAACGGTTTCAGGGTCAACTCCCTTTATGAATTTTACAAGGTCGGAGTGGCCTGCATGGGCAGAAAGATCAAAGAAATCAATCTTCATTGCAGGTTTTATTGTTGCACCCGCTATCTGGATTGTTCCGTTTTCTATGAGACTCCT
>JAJZZW010000001.1 GCA_021797385.1 Thermoplasmata archaeon
CCTCTGTTCCAGTGATAGAGTGTGTGGATGCCCTGGCCCTGGTGCTCTATGCATTGCCGATACTGCTTCGCTGACCAGTGGCTCAAGTTCCCTCATTGCTGTCTTTATTCTATCTGAGAACTCCTTCTCATAGTTTTTCCAGTCTCTTTCCTCCTGTGGATGTTCCAGGGCATACTGCTTTCCAATAATACTGTTTATTTCCTCCAGTCTGTAATGTATATCATCGCCGGTAACCTTTCCCATTAGATAGTTATATATACAATGTATATATACATTACTATGAACAATGTAAAGATTGAGGAGACAACAGAGTTCACAATAAAAGGAATCTATGGTGTCATAGAGAGAAAGGTCACGAAGTTCGGATCGGGAGCAAAGGTGGATTGCCCCAAGGAGTTCCTTGGCAGGAGAGTTTATTTAATAATAACAAAGGACGAGGAATAGTGTCCCACACTCGGTTCCTCAATAATATAATATATATACATGGAGTAACTTCTACATAACTCTCAATAATTTCCACACATGGGTATAATATATTATTAATGTTTTTATTGAAATGCAATACAGGATAGTGTACATATAACATTAATGACCTTTTTATATCTTATATCAGCCTGATAGTTGAAATACTCTAGAAAAACTGAATTACAAAAATTTCATTAATATGTGCAAATATTTATATTCATAAACGTTATGATACAAATATTTATATATAACATATTCATCATTCCGAATGGAAAATACTAAAGTCAGTGTTGCCTCCTCTCTGAAAAAGAGGTATATAAGAATAGCACCTATACTGTTCTTTCTGTATGTGATAAACTTTCTGGATCGAGTAAACCTGTCCTATGCCATTTCAGCAGGAATGTTCACAGATATAGGAGCACCAGCATCATCCGCCGATTTAATAGCAGGAATCGCATCGGCTTTATTTTTTGTAGCCTATGCATTACCACAGGTTTTCACAACATTAAGGATAAATAAGGTCGGGGTTAGAAACATATTTGCAGTGGCTTTCACTGCATGGGGAATAATTACCATTGCCACGGGTTTTGTTCAAAATGTTCCTGAGGTATATGCACTCAGATTCATTCTAGGTCTTGCAGAAGCACCCTTCTATGCAGGTGTAATGTTCTTCATGGGTATATGGTTTATTGAGTCTGAAAGAGGACTGGCTAACAGCTTCTTCAACGCTGCTATACCTGTTGCTGGAATATTCGGCGGTCTTATCTCAGGTGAAATATTCCTTGTATATGGAAACAATCCAGGATGGAGATATCTTTTCGTCATAGAGGGAATACTTGCACTGATATCTGTAGTTATACTCTGGATAGTTATGACCGATTTCCCGGAGCAGGCGAAATGGATGTCAAAGCCAGAAAGAGATGCTCTTCAGGGTGACCTCGATCTCGAAGAAAAAAATAAGCCCATAAAAGTTTCATGGAAAGAGGCCTTGATGCAACCAGATGTTATTATTTTAACAGTAGTTTATTTCCTGGGTGTAACGGCACTCTACGGCTATTCAATATGGCTTCCATCTATCATAAAATCATTCGCACACGTGCATGCAGCAGAAGCCAGTTTCCTGTCCGATATACCATACATTGTTGCAGCAATAGCACTGATATTTATCTTAAGGTATTCAGATAGGAAAGGGGATAGAAAACGCCTCACTGCAATTATATTCTTTATAGCATTCATAGGATTAACTCTGAGTGCTTTCACAATATCTAATGCAGTGGTATCCTTTATATTCTTTACAATATCTGCCATAGGAATATTTACATTTCTGCCGGTATTCTGGAATATACCACAGGAATCATTAACTCGAGAGAGTTCTGCCGCTTCTATTGGGCTTATAAACGGTCTCGGCAATCTCGGTGGTGTTGTTGGTCCAATAGTGGTAGGTGGTCTGGAGGTTGTAACGCATTCGTTTGTTGCAGGGGTTTACGGAATGGCTGTATTTGCAGGACTTGCCGGCGTTTTAGTATTGTTCGTAAAACATTCCAGGTAAGTTATATTTTTAAAAATTTAATTTCTATATTTTCTAAATATTGATATATATGGGCATATGTAAAAATATTTTTTATTGGGATTAGAATTAAATATAAATTCTCTATTGATATTTATGGCATACAATGCTTTAGACAATGCAAAGATGAATTCTTTGCATAAGAAGATTACAGCCCTGTCTGTGGGGGGAACATTTCTTGATGGCTACGATATTTCAATAATATCAGTTGCACTTATTGTTATGTCCAAATCTGCTTTTGATCTGAATACAGACTTTGGAAAGGCAATGATAGGTGCTTCGACTATAATAGGTATGCTCGTTGGGGCGATACTCTTCGGATACATCACCGATCTCTATGGAAGAAGAACTATGTATATGTATGATATGGTAATATTCATTATTCTGACCATAGCAACAGCTTTTTCGTGGAACTTCGCCTCCTTATTTACCATGAGGTTTATACTGGGACTCGGACTCGGTGCAGATTATGCAATCGGTACAACCATTATAAGTGAGTTCTCACCGGTTAAATACAGAGGAAAGTTACTGGTTACCAATGTACTGGCCTGGTTTGTAGGAGCCGCTGTGGCAGCAGGAACAGGGTACCTTCTGCTTTCTCTCGGACCTCAGTCATGGAGGTATATGTTTCTTTTAGGAATAATACCTGCAGCTATAATTCTGGTGCTCAGAAGAGATGTGCCAGAATCAGCAAGATGGCTTAACAACAAGGGAAAAAGCAAGGAAGCATCGGCGGTCGAGGTGGAACTCACAGGAACATCCGATAATCTCGCTGTCATAAAAAAAGATAATAAAAACCCATTAAAAGACCTCGTAAGCAAGAAATACATCAAAAGCCTTCTTTTCATTGGAATATTCTGGTTTACTTTCGATGCATCATTCTACGGTATCAGCATATTCAGTCCCACAATACTGGAGTTACTCGGTTTAAAAGCAAGACTGGCTGTTTTAGGTTCTGGTGTATTTGACGTCTTTGCCATACTGGGTAGCCTTACAGCCATTCTATTGATTGATAGAATAGGAAGAAAGGGCATTACCATTATAGGATTTGCCGGAATGGTTGTCTCCCTTGCTGCTTTAGGCATAGTTACCTATTATGTTCCAAATAAATCTGCATTTATAACGGACGGCGCACTCATATTTGCATTGTTCCTTATATTCTATATCACTGAGGCTATAGGGCCAGGATCTACAGATTTCGTATATCCTGTAGAGCTATTCCCCACCGAAGATCGTGCAACGGCCCAGGGATTCGGAACCTCTGTAAGTAGAATAGGGGCAATTCTCGGTATAACTACATTTCCCTTTATAGTTACTGCCTACGGTTTTAGTACCAGTCTATTCTTCTTCACTGCATTAGCAGTGATAGGACTTCTGGCAACTGTATTCCTGGGCACAGAGACAAAGGGAAAGACACTCGAGGAAATCAATACAGAAGAAGAACACACAGGAAATACTTCAAGCACAGGAGCAAAATAAATTATTTTTTAAATTTTTATTTTTAGGTTACCATACATAAGTGTAACACAATAAATTCTAATTTATAATTTTATAAGTGTTCAATAATTGAACTCTACAACATTTATTTTAATAATATTGTTATGCATTATCATGGATTTGTCAAATATCGAAAATGTTGATTATCTGATAATAATTATTTTTGTTTTATTTATAGCAGTAAGGCGATTGTATTCAGGGTTGAGGGGAAGAAAATTCAAGGAGTCCAGAATATATACTTTACCTGTAATATACGTCGTTTTGTTGCTCTTTTCATTAGACGGCCTTTATTCTAATTTAGAGTATATTATTCTTATACTAATATTAATATTACCGGGAATACTTCTGGGATTAAAACTGGGGAATAATATTGAATTCTTTAGCAGAAATGGTAGCCTTTACTATAAACGATCGCAGATAATCATGATATTCTGGATTGTCTCATTTATAGGCAGAATGTTACTATTTATGTTATATCCTTCTAATATACTCGCAGGTTTTATAATAGACTTACTATTATCATTCACCCTGGGGCTTATTATTGGAGAATCGATAAATCTTTACAATAAATATAAAGAGTTTCTTGATCCAGAAATTGGTATACAAGATTCCCTTTAATTTGTGATCTCGCATTTAGCCGGTATTTAGTGTGAGCTTTTTTATTAGCCATATTGAATAGCTATGCAGCCGGAATATCTACTGAATGGATACGCCTCAGGAATTAAAATCCATATTATATTTATTTGATGGCATGTTTTAAATATTAGGTTGTAATCAAATTATGATAATTATGTTACAACAATTTATTGACAGAACTCATGAATTGAAAGTACTTGAAACCAAATTCCAGGAAAACAGAAAACAGATGATAATTATTTACGGGAGGCGTCGAATAGGAAAAACTGAATTAATAAAAAAATTTGTTGAGAATAAAAGATATATATACCATTTATGTACACAGGACAGTATTACTAACAATGTTGATGAATTGAAGTTACAGTTTGCATCTATAACTGGAAAAGCCTATTTCGCTGACCTGCAAGCCGATTTTTATAACCTGTTTAAATATTTTATCAATGAAATCAAATCAGAAAAAACTATTATTGTACTTGATGAATTTCCTAATTTACTTGGATTGATGCCCGGTATTGTTTCGGTAATTCAAAAAATATACGATGAATTGATGGATAAATCATTGCTATATGTAGTATTATCAGGTTCGAGTATCAGCATGATGGAGGATGAGCTATTGAGTTATAGATCACCTTTATACGGTAGAAGAACCGGCAGTCTTGAGCTTTCAACTTTTGGAATTGCAGAGGCCAGACATTTTTATAATCACAATTTTGAGGAAGTGATCAAATTATACTCCATATTCGGCGGTATTCCGTTTTATCTTTCCCTTGTAGATAATAATATGAGTGTTGAGGACAACATAATAAGCAAGATAATGACAAAGGGTGAAATATTATATGAAGAACCGAAAATACTTCTCAAGGAAGAGTTTAGAGAACCACGTGTTTATGAACTTATTCTGAGATATATATCTATGGGTTATAACACTCATGGCAAACTGGAAAATGCTATACACATGGATAAGGGGAACATTTCCAGATACCTTGAAACACTTATTTCTATACGCCTAGTTGATTATGTACTCCCCATGAACATGAGACGCAGGGGCCTGTATGAGATAAAGGACTATTTTCTGAACTTTTATTATATGTTTGTTTATCCGAATTTATCAGTGCTCGAGTTAGGTCAAACAGACAGTATAATGAGGTTAATCAAAAATGATTTGAATAATTATTACGGGCATGCCTTTGAAAAAATAGTTATTGAGATGATAAGATCTGGCATTATAAAACTCCCATTTATCCCTACAAATGTTAAAAGATTCTGGAAAAAGGATGTTGAAATAGATGCAGTTGCTGTTAATGAGGAGACCAGAGACATTTGCTTTATAGAATGCAAATTTTCAGATAATGTAGACGGTATTCAGATCTATCACGACTTAAAATATAAGTCCTTATCCGTTGATTTTAGAGCCGATAAAGAATATTATATGGTAATTGCAAAGTCTTTCAGGACCAGAAGTGATGATTCAATTAATCTTGATTTTCAGGAACTGGATAAACTTACCCCAAAAATTGATAAATAAAAATTCGTATTCTCTTTTCATTTATGTTGCCTCCTGCTCCAGGAGCGGGATATGGCTTAAATAAGAATCTATAGTACAATGTCCTGAAAAGGCAGTATTATATCATCCTCTTTACGTGCTTCGAGAATTCCAAGTGTCTCGTTTGTCAGATGGATCGGTACAAGTTTTTTCGCATGGCTTTCCCTGAACCCCCTCATTGCAGAGGAGTATGTAGAGTGTTTCCAGAATTCTGCTATTTTGTAATCATTATCAGGGTAAGTCATCTCATGGAAAAACAGGTCCGCATCTTCACCAACTTTTGCTATATTTTCATTATATGCAGTATCTCCTGTATATGCAATAATATGACCCTGGTATTCAATTCTGTACATATTATCCGGAATAGCATGGTATCCATGAAATGTTTCGATATAATCGTGCTCACTCTTCTCTATGAATTTTGCCTTAAGTTCATAAACTTCTCTACCATCATTGATTTCCACATAATTGGCTGTTACCCTGAATTTTTCATTTTCCGGTGTGTTATAAAGCTGTAGTATTCTTTGGGTATTCTTTTTTATTCCGGGAGGGCCCATAATTATCAACTCATCTTTTATATCCCTGGAACCTCTGTACCAGAGAATTTCGGCGAGTCCGCCGTAGTGGTCAAGATGCATATGGGTAATCAGGATCTTGTCCAGTTTACCAGGGTCTATTCCAGACTCCAGCATGGACTCAATTGTATGTGGACCGCAATCGAGCAATATCTGCTTATCAATAATCATTGATACATTTCTTCTTCCGGCCTCCAGATGCGAGGACCAGTTTCCCATAAATTTTATTTCCATTTATTCACCGTTTATGTTATAAAAATTACGCAGCAATAGTTAATGATTTCCAATATACCTAATATATAACTATATACTATATATAAATTCAGTATAATAGATAGTTTTAAAATCAAATCATTGTTCTATATATTTTATCATATCAGCGGAGATTCCAGTCTCTTTCATATAAGTGTCTACACCGGAGGCATTTATAATTTCAAGAGCTGTTTTTATGTCATTTTTAGCCACCTCCGGTTCAAGATTTTTCCATAGTGGAAATACGAGTTTTTCTTCCTGGGAATTGTGAAATGTAAGGGTTTGATAGAAGAGTGGAATTCTCTGTTCGTACAGGGGGTTTTCTCCTGATTTCCATTTTATCAGATTACTGTACAGTTTATCCAGAAGTTTATGATCGGCAATCAGGCTGTCTATTGTCTTTTTAGTTTCACTGTTACCCAGTAATACCAGTTCGGGAAATACTACTTTTTCCTCTATGCCTACATGTATGTCCATGAGAAATATTCTGAACTCCATCATATTAATAATTTCACGGTCTTCAGATTTAATTCTCAGAGCAGAATGGTCTATCATCAGCAACTCTACAGCATCCATAGAAAGAAATATCATAAAAGCATATTAAAGCTATTATAAGCTCATTATCCTGCATAATGTATTTTGTTCATATTGGCAAAATAGAAAAATATAATTTACCCCACCGTAAATTGATTTATCACATAATATTATTATTCTGTAGTGCTGGTAACGCCAGAAACTATTTAGTACAGGCAATAATATTATTTCATGAATTTTAAGGAATTCGGAAACACCGGAAAAAAATTGTCAGCTTTGGGAATAGGCACTTGGGATATAGGTAATAATATAAATGAAAATGTGGAGTCAATAAAATTTGCTATAGACAGTGGAATTAATTTTATTGACACAGCAGAAATGTATGGGACCGAGCCCGTGGTTGCCAGAGCTATAAAGGGATATGACAGATCAGGCCTTTTCATTGCAACCAAGGTATGGCCAGATCATTTCAGCCATGATGCTGTTATAAAATCATGTAATGATAGCCTCAAAAAACTGGAAACCGATTATATAGACCTGTACCAGCTACACTGGCCCAGTAAAACCATTCCCATTGGCGAAACCATGAAAGCTATGGAGGAGCTGAAGGAGCAGGGTAAGATACGCTATATCGGTATAAGTAATTTTTCTGTAGACCAGACTAAGGAAGCAATGGAAAGTATGAATAAATATGAGATCGCATCAAACCAGGTTGAATACAGTATGGTTACCAGGGATATAGAGTGTTCCGGTCTTTATGATTTCTGCAGGAATAATAAAATTGCTGTGATTGCCTACAGTCCATTATCACACGGAAAAATATTCTCTAAAAAGAAAATGATAGAGGAACTGTCCAAAATTGGTGCACATTATGGTGCTACAGCCTCGCAGATGGCTCTGGCATGGTTAATGAATAAGGAAAATGTGTTTCCAATTCCAAAGGCAACTAACGGGACCCACATGAAAGAAAATATAGGCAGTACAGAAATAATGATAAACCCAGAGGACAAGAAAAAAATGGATGCAATGGAGGGAAAATACTATGAGGATTCAATAGCTTCCAGGCACACTTCAAACTGACATATACTCTTTAATTAATGTTAGCAGTGGATACGCCATCAACATATACTTCCGGGCAGCACAAACTGACATATCCTCTTTAATTATTGTTAGCAAAGATATAATTGTTCTCGGCTTATTTTAACTCCTAAGGGTTATCCCATTAGGTTAGATATGTTAGGATGCCTGTTCAATAGAAAAGCATAACTAATAAAAAGCCTTACAATTATTTATGAGAATTCTGGTTGTGGGTGTGAATAACTTCGGACAGATCCATCTGTCTGCAATAAAAAATATGGATATCAGTATAGTTGAGAGAAAATCCGAGATCATCGAAAAATCCCGGGAAAAATTCAAAATAAGTTCAGTGTACAGCAGCTATGATGAGGCGCTTAATGATAGGTTCGATATTGTTGATTTAATTGTACCTCATTACCTTCACCGGGAAATGGCTATGAAGGCCATGGAAATGGGTAGCAATGTTCTCCTTGAGAAACCTATTGCCACGTCTATAAAAGACGCTGAGGATCTGATAACTGCTTCCAGAAAATTTAATGTAAAATTCATGGTTACAGATCAGTACTATTTTGATCCATCTGTAAGAGAGGCCGTGAGAATAATTAAAAACGGTGAAATCGGCAAACCCGTATCTATTGTTGTTAGGGATCAGAGATATTACACAAACAAGGGTTGGAGAGCAAACAGTAAGGATATGGGTGGAGGATCGCTTATAGACGGTGGAATCCATTTCATTGATACTCTTCTGAACTTCGGTGGTGATTATGACAGTATAGATGGAATTAGCCGGCATGGTGGTTCTGCCCTTCAAGGTGAAGACACCACCACTGCAATGTTTAGATTCAAGAACGGAAGTACAGGACTATTTTTCTATACATGGGCATACCGTAATCCGCCCGTACTGCCTGCCTTTGAGGTAATCGGTGACAATGGCTCTCTATACGAGGACCCTGCATCCAGGACAGAATGGGGGATTGATACTGCTAACAGAACTGTTTATGGCGATCTGATTCTCAATGGCAAGAAACTCAATATTAAAAAATACGATGTATATGAAAAAGAAATAGGGGAATTTGTAAAGAGCGTGAAAAATGATACTGCTGTTCCCTTTCCTCCAGAAATAGCTCTCAGGGATCTAAAAGCTATACTGGAGATATATGGTATGTCATGAAAGGCAATTAAATATTATTTTTACTGTTGGGAATATAAAATATCCAGCTTCATGATATAAACCAGTAAAAGGTGCTAAATGTCAGGCATAATTTCGCCATAAAATTTCCATAAACTGGCTTTAATAATTAAAAATAGTTTACTATTCGGTACAATAAGTAATGTAGTTTAAATGATGCTGTCCATATGTAAATTTCAAAAAGCTTAAATAGTATTTATTATATTATATATTATGCAGCAATCAGATTTTTACGGAGAAATAAAGAGGGTTGTAAAGGGACATGAAGCTACTGACAATGACTTCATCAACAGATTCGCCAGAGGAGAAATATCCGATGATGAGTTCATAAGATTTTCAATTGAATTCTACCATTTTACACGGGAGTGGCCAGAAATACTTGCAAAATTGCTTGTAAGTACTGAGAATGAGAACGATGCGTACGAGCTTACAGGAATACTGGTATCTGAGCTCGGTAGCGAGGATCCTGCGAAAAGGCATGAGCTTTTATACAGAAGATATTTAAGATCAATCGGTCTTAAACCCGAGGATTTGGTGAAACGGAAACAGCTACAGACCACAAAGGCATGGCTTGACGGAATGAGAGACTACTTTTCATCGGATCACGCAAATGCCTTAGGCGCAGAATTTGCCCTTGAGAATATGGCTATACCTATGTGGGATAAATTGCTACCCGGATTGAAGATAATGAAAGAAAGGAAATACAGGGATATGGATATGCTGTACTTTACCTTCCATAGGGATATAGAATCCAAGCATGAAGATGCCATGGAGAACGTTATAGGAATACACAGCAATGATCAGAAGGATAAATTTATAGAGAGTGCAAAGGGAATACTTGAACTGGAAAAGAATTTCTGGCTCGGTCTTTCGGATAAGAAATAAATGCATTAAAAATTTTATAACTAATTTTTTTCACGATTTCCATGAATATTGGTAATTTTTATCCTTTATTGATTCTGCCTTTTCAGTGGGAAGTAACCATTTATACGATTCGACCATGATAGCAACCTCATCGGTCTTTTCTGCGCCTATACTATTCTCCACAACTCCTGGCTGCGGTCCGTGAATCATTCCGTGAACATGCATTGTAATTGATTTTTCTCCTATGCCCTTCCTGCTCATGAAATTCCCAGACGAATAGAATATGAGTTCGTCCGAATCTATATTGTTGTGGTAATACGGGATGGGAATAGCCCTTTCATGGAAATCAAATAGCCTGGGAAGGAATGCGCCGATCATGAAATGCTTCGACTCAAATACAGTATGTACCGGAGGTGGCATGTGTAGTTTTCCTACAATCGGTGCAAATTTATCAATGTTGATGGAAAACGGGTAAAGATAACCATCGTAACCTTCCAGATCAAAAACTGGATTATTTCTCACAGTATTAAGATAATAATTACCATAATCGACCCTTATATTGTATTCACCTTTATTATTTTCAGGCTCTACAAATTCAGGTATCTGTATATCCCTGGAATAGTACGGCATGCCTTCTTTCAACTGTCCATATTTATTCATATAATGATCTGGAATCTCAATGTGATCTGTTGAAATAGTAAAAAAGAAAAATGACCTTTCATTCATTATTGCTCTGTAGGTTGTACCCTTAGGAATATATATAAAGTCTCCTGCCCTGAATTTGAGTATTCCGAAAGGCGATAGAATTGCACCGGAACCAGAATGTACAAAGAAAACCTCATCATAAAGCGCATTCCTGAAATACTCATCAGTATTCGCATCAGTATCTATGATGCCGGTTCTGATTGAATTATTGAAGAATAGAACCTGCCTACCAGTATAAAAATTATCCAGCTTGCCCAGTTCTCCTGTACGGAGATGTCTGTGCTCAACTAAATCCACTGGCGATAATTTCTCACGGTATTGAACATCTGTAGTTTCAACTTCTGCAGGATCAAACCTATGGTATAGCAAAGAATATCGCCCGTCGAAAGCATCCAGACCAAACAGTTCTTCTTTTTCTATGTGATTTCTATCATCGTATGTATGCCTCTGTTCAGGCACCTTTCCCATTTTTACATAGTAAACCATTCACACCACCCTGTTTACAAGTGTCCCCAGCTGTGGGGATTCAAACCAGACCTCATCGCCGGCTTTAAGCCAGGGATATTTGCCAAGCTCAAGAATGCAACCTGTCCCGAATGTACCGCTTCCAATTACATCGCCAGGAAGCAGCGGAACCGATTCAGAAGCCCGTTCAAGCATTGAATCAAAACTGAAATATATGTTTTTTAAATTATTCTGAGAATAGAGTTTGCCGTTCACATAGCCCTTCATTTCTATATTTATCTTTCCATCTTCCCCATCAGCGAGAATTTCATCCCTGGTCACAAGAAACGGTCCGAACGATGTTGCATAGTCCTTTCCCTTTGCAGGTCCCAGCATAATTTTCATCTCTTCTTTTTGAATGTCACGGAGACTCCAGTCATTCATGATTATAAATCCAAAGATCGAATCCATGCAGTTTTTATGGCAATCCTCAACCTTTTTACCTATAACTGCTGCGACCTCCATTTCATAATCAAAAGCCCTGCTCTTATCCGGATATTTGATATCATATCCGGAGGGGTATATATTAGGTGTACATGAAAAGTAAAATACAGGGAACTTATACCATTCCTGAATCATTTCAAGCCCCTTATTTTTTCTCGCATTCTTTACATGATCCTCAAATGAGTAAAAATCCCGAACTGATCGTATTCCAGGTATTGGTACTCCATATTTTATGTTCCCTGGTTTCACTTCAGATCTTTCTTCTGGCCTCAGTTTAATTATATCATTATATAGACTGTAAAATCTTTTTTCAAGTTCTTTTTCATCAATCCCCAACATGGATGCAATACTGAAATACCTTTTATTGCTATAAATACAGTAAATAGGTTTATTTGAAAGCTCAAGCAAGCAGATTCTCATAAATTACCTCTCTGAGCCTGTTCCCTTTCTATAGATTCAAACAGCGCCTTAAAGTTTCCTGCACCGAAGGATTTTGCGCCCTTTCTCTCTATAATTTCAAAGAATACAGTGGGCCTGTCAGTCAGTGGTTTTGTGAAGATCTGGAGTAAATAGCCATCCTCGTCACGATCTACCAGAATATTGAGTGCTTTCAACTTTTCTATATCCTCGTCAACGTCTCCCACCCTTTCGGTTAGGTTATCATAATATGATGCAGGTGTATCCAGAAATTGTATTCCGTTCTCTTTAAGTCTGGAAACAGTATCAATAATATTGTCGGTCTTGAGAGCTATATGCTGTACGCCCTGGGAATTGTAGTAGTCCAGATATTCTTCAATCTGCGATTTTTTTAATCCCTTTGCAGGCTCATTCAGGGGAAATACTATATTATCATTGTATTTTACAACCTTTGACCTCAGTGCGGAATAGTCTGTACGTATCATTTTATCATCAAAGGTTATCAGCTGGCTAAAATTCATATTTTTAATATAATAATTCACCCACCGGTCCATCTCCCCCTCATAAACATTACCAACTACATGATCTACCTTGTAAATACCTGTGTCCTTTGCCTCTGATTCCATTTCAGCATATCCAGGTAAGAAACCCTTATAATCGCCCCTCTCAATAAGAGTGTGCAATGTATCTCCATAGGTCTTTGTTACCGCCTTCCTTATCTTACCATTTTCATCCTTCTCTTCCGTAATCGCAGAGACCTTTACATTTTTTGATTCCAGATGTTTTTTTGTAAAATCCAGATCATCAACCTCGAGGGAAATATCCCTGACACCGTCTCCGTGAGCTACTATTGATTTATTTATATCTGAATCTGCATTAAGTGAACTTGTAAAAACAAGATTTATATCTCCCCTATTAAGCAGGAAAGAGGAGTTTTCCCTGTTTCCTGTTTCAAGCCCTGAATACGCTTTCAAATTCAATCCGAGTCCGTTTTCCATAAAGTATGACCACGTTTTTGCACTGCTTACATAGAATTCTATATGGTTTATTTTTTTAAACAGTTCATCATTACCGTACATATTAACATATTTACATTTCTTTATATTAACCTTTCGTTAATTTTAAATGCATGTTATTCTCTCGCATAGCAGGAAAATGTGGGGAAGATATTTATACATAATTATATTGAAGCATTATGAGCCTGGAGGAACAACCCCTGTGGGTACCGGATGAAAATTATAAAAAAGATTCTGCTATGTACCGTTTTATACAGTATATAAATAACCGGTATAACCTTAATTTCAAAAGTTACAATGAATTGTGGCAGTGGTCAATAAATAGTATGGAGGATTTCTGGGTTTCCCTTTCCAAGTTTTATGACCTAAATATAGAGAATTATCAGTATATCCATAGAGGGGAAAACGTTAACAGCACATGGTTCGAAGGGTCACAGTTAAACTATGCGAATTACGTTTATAGAAATAGAAATTTAGATAAGACAGCCATAATTCAGTATAATGAAAATGGTGTTGAGCTGCGCATATCATATAGAGACCTCTGGAAAAAGGTATCCTCCATGGCATATTACCTTGAAAATAATGGTATAGGAAAAGGAGACAGGGTATGTGCCTATATAGCCAACATTCCAGAGGCGGTAATTTTATTTCTGGCATCAGCATCAGTGGGTGCAATATGGTCGTCATGTTCCCCTGATTTCGGTGTAAAAGGTGTAATAGAAAGATTTTCTCAAATTGATCCTTCTGTATTTATTGTATCACCAGAATATTCCTATAACGGCAAAAAATATGAGAGAATTCAAAATGCATCTGAAATTTTGAAAAATTTGCCAAACGTAAAGCTGGCCATTTCCACAGGTGATATAAAAATAGATCAGTTCATAAATTTCAAGGATATACCGGTAAATACCATGGAACTTACCCCTATAAATGTTAATTTTTCTCATCCATTATGGATACTCTACTCGTCAGGAACCACGGGAAAACCCAAAGCCATAGTTCACGGGCATGGAGGTATTATACTGGAGCATTTCAAGGTTCTCGGCTTGCATATGGGGATATCAGAAAATAGTGTATTTATATGGGCAACCACCACAGGCTGGATGATGTGGAATATACTTGTCAGTGGTCTTTTAATGGGCTCTACGATAGTTATGTATGATGGGAGTGTCAGTTATCCTGATATATCTATTCTATGGAAAATAACAGAAAAATTCAAAATTACCCATCTGGGTATAAGTGCAGCATACATAGAATCATTGATGAAACTGAATTATTATCCGGCAGAAATTTATGAATTAAATGGCCTTGAGTTTATCGGTTCCACTGGAAGTCCCCTGTCGAAGGAAGCTTTTCAATTTGTTTATAGCCGGGTAAAGAAAAATCTCTGGCTTTCCTCACTGAGCGGTGGAACCGACCTGTGCTCTGCCATATGCCTGGGTTCGCCCATCCTTCCGGTATATCCTGGAAAAATTCAGTGCAGGGGACTCGGCGCAGGTGTAGAATCGCTGGACGAAAGTGGAAAACCGGTTATAGGGAGAAAAGGGGAACTGGCAATCATGAAAGCAATGCCCAATATGCCTGTTTTCTTCTGGAACGACACTGGAAAGGAAAGGTACTATAAAAGTTATTACGACTTTTTTCCAGGAATCTGGAGGCACGGGGATTTTATATCAATATTCAGGGATGGCAGCATAATTATTTACGGAAGATCAGATGCAGTACTTAACCGGAACGGAATCAGGATAGGAACAGGAGAGATTTACTCCGCCGTTGAGGCTATCGATTTTGTAGAGAATTCAATCGTAATTGGCTATAAAAACAGCCATAATCAATATATAATAGCTTTATTTGTAGAGCTTAAGGACACGTTAACTCTGGATAATGAAAGGGAAAGAACAATACAGAAACGCATAAGGGAGGATCTATCTCCAAGGCATGTGCCGGATATTATACTGCAAGTGCCGGAAATCCCAGAAACGCTTAATGGAAAGAAGATAGAAGTTCCATTAACGAGGATAATGGAGGGAGAATTCATAAACTCAGTGATAAATAGGGAATCACTGAGAAACTCTTCTGTTCTGGATTATTTCCTAACGCTAAGAGAACAATTGAGATGATTAACTAACCGCCACTCTTTTATATTCTATAATTATTTATAATAATGGAAAACAATAGACCTGGCAAAGAAAAAATGTATAACACAAGTTCTGATCTTTCTTCCAGTTTTGGTCCTGAAGATCAGAGGGGAAATCTGAATTATATTGATAGTAAAAAAGTGCTGGATGCCCTGAAAATACCTGAGAAAGGAAAATTATACAGGATGTCTCATTCTGTATTTAACGGTATGGCGGACCGGGAAACACATGGACCCTATTTCTTTGATATAATGCTCAGGCCCTGTGATAATGGCTTTACCGGGAAATATGAAAACCGGTATGGTTCATCCCTCGGAAGATTAGAAATGTGCGACCATACGGCAACCCATATTGATGCGCTGTCTCACATGGCATATGACGGTAAATTCTTTAACAATATTCCTGTCAAGAACATTATCTCCAATACAGGGTATTCTAAACTGGGAATAGAAAATGTGGGGCCTATAGTTACCAGAGGGATAATGGTTGATGCTGCAGGATATAGTGGAACAGATTTACTGGAAGGCGGAACCCCTATAGAAGTTCCAGAAGTACTGAACTTTCTGAAGGATAATAACATAATACCGGAAAAGGGAGATGCGATGTTTTTTCATACAGGCGCCTCAGTTCTATTCTCGCAGCCTGATAAGTATGATAAATTTTACGATTCATCACCCGGAATTGGATTCCACCTGGCTAAATACCTGAAGGAAAACGGTATATCAGTGACAGGAAGCGATACCCCATCATCTGAGGTTGTTCCACCTGAAGCCAGAAATACCCGGCTCCCTGTTCATCAATTCCTGATTGCAGGTGCAGGAATACACATTATAGATAATCTCAGCCTTCACAGGATGGCGAAAGATAAAGTCTATGAATTCATGTTTATATGTTCTCCAATACCGTTCCACGGCGCCACAGCTTCGCCTGTTTCACCAGTTGCTATAATTTAGTATTATTATAACTATTTATTTTTCTCAATCAGATTGTCCAATAATTTTTATAGTAAGATTTTTAATGCATATTGAAGATAACATTACCTTTATTTGCAACTCATAAATTCAGTGACCCTGCAAGAAGTTTATACACCTGTAATTATTATTTTATGAATCTGAAGAGCCGATCGTATCTGTTTTTCCTTTCAGTGTATTCCAGATTTTTCAGTATATATTTCAATGTGCTGAACCTGTTCGGTATTACCGAAAGAACGTAATCCATTTCTTCGGCACTGATAAGGCGGAAAGCCTTGATTTCCACCATATAGATTGCAAGCCCGAGCAGAATGTAAATAAATATGTTCAGCATGCTGTAAGGAAACATTCCCTGTATCACAAATATTGCACCGAACATTATAAGGGAAGATAGCCATATTCTTATAACTCTCGGTATATCATAGTTATTCACACCGAATTTCCTTGCGTAGTAATAAACGATTGCAAAATTAACCGCATTCATGGATGAGTATGCTATGGCTGCACCAATTATATTGAACATGGGTATAAGCACTACGGATAAAACTACATTGGAGGAAAGGGAGAGGGCGGATGAGTAAACGAAAATCTTTGTTTTTCTGATGCTTGAAATACCGGATGATAGAACAACGAACCCTATGAAGAATGAGGTAATGAACATGATAATCATCAACGGTATGTATGCAATTGTATATTGGGTACCTGCAAATTCATATAATATAATTCTGGACAGTGCTGCAATGCCCAGTGCTGCCGGGATGTATATAAGAGAAACTATATTTAGAAGTATTTTTATGCTGCTTCTGAAACCTTCCTTATTATCCAGGGAAAAGAATGTGGATAATTTTGGAATCAGTAGATTAGATACAGGAACCACAAGAAATGTGGCCGCGGATGCAATAATCAATGCGAAGTTGTATATTCCCAAGTATGATAAATTAATAAAGTATGAAACAACTATCCTGTCAATATAAGTGGCACTGGTTCCCATTATGGATGATAAAAACAGGGGAACAGAATAATAGATCAAATTACGGTAAGGCTCCTTTGCTGCGTTCTGTGTAAGATTTCCAAGTCTGTTATAGGCATGGTAAACAAAAATAAAGAATAATATTGCGCTTAAAACGTTTATTGAAGCAAGGCCTGCTATGAGATAAACGGCTTTTCCTGTTAAAAATAACATGGAAAGGGGGAAGAAATATGTGAATATGTTGATAAATATATAAATTAAAGAATATTTTTTATACTGGTTAAGACCCAGAAGCATGGAACCCAGTATATTTATCATTACAGATCCAGCTATTGCTATGCCTATGAGTTTTATAGAAAGTATGTACGCAGTGCTGTGGAAAAACAATAATGCTATTTCCCCTGAGGCAAAATACATGAAGGCAAATGCGGAGAGCGCAAGGATAATTGCAAAGGCCATGGTCTGTTTCATCAGTTTTATAATTGCTTTATGATTTTCCCTGACGAGATGATATGAAATATAATGCTGTATTCCATTGGAAAGACCGAAAACAAAGACAACAGCCATAATGTTCATAATGGCATACAGCAACGATATAGAACCTACGATGTTTACCGGTAAAATATGGGCAATGAAAAAATAAAATAGACTTGACGATATAAACATGGACGCCACAGCCGAATACTGAAATGTTATTCCGGAACTGAATGATTCAGTAATGCTACTCAATAAAAGGTTATATAAATTCACGATAAAAACTTATCCATTATTAATTAATAATAGACAATATTTTAAAATATTCGTTAAACCTGAAATATTTTGCCATTAATCAGTACAGTCACTGTTTTTTCATCTATATTTATCCTCCAAAAATTTATTTTCAATTATTTTCTTACCTTTTTAGTAAAATAAATATATAAATAGATACTGACCAATTAAATGCATTCCGGCGGAAAATCATTTTCAATTCAACTGCGCAATATTAAAGATAGTATAACATATGGCAAACTGGTTGTATTTATTGCTGCGCTTTTCTCGATTATATTTTCATTTTACTCAATATTAAAGGCATATACAATTAATGCTTACGGATGGGACCTTGGATTGTATTCCCAGGCATTTTATTCAACCCTTCACGGTAAGTTATTTTACACTAACCTAGCAGGCGGGAGTTATTTAGCCGAGCACTTCTCACCCTTTATGTTTGCGATTCTTCCATTATTTTATCTGTATCCAAGTCCCTATATCCTGCTTGTTCTGCAATCTATATTCATAAGCTTTGCCTCTATTCCCCTATATTATCTTTCATTGAAAATTTTCTCTAAATACAGATTCAATAATAGAAAGCCTGAATTTTATGCCTTCATAATTTCTATTGCCTTCATTCTTTCTCCATTAACTGAAAGCCCGGTATACTTCGATTTTCATATTATGATATTTTTACCATTTTTCTATTTCATGGCTGTTTACTTCTATTTAGAAAAAAGAATATTTTTGAATATACTATTTCTTGCCCTAATAGTCAGCCTTCATTCATCATTTATTTTTATAGTTATTATGACCATCCTAATGGAGTTAATTCTTTTTTTAAGGAATAATTCTGTGGATAGAAAAAATATTAAAAAATTATACCTATTTTCATCCGCCGGTATTATAATTCTTTTAATTTATTATGTTTTGGCCGCATTAATAAAGGGTAATATTAGTAATTCTTCAAGTATACCAGTGTTTGTCAGCGGGCAGTCCGGTTCAGCATCAAGAAATCTGGAAGGACTGCTGATAACCATGATTTACCATCCGGTAAAATTTCTTAATTTTATTGTCTCCAATTATGAGATAAAGATATTATTCCTAGTTCTGGCATTTATGTCTCTTGATTTCATCTCCTTTGATTTTCCCATTGGACTTTTACCGGCTATACCTTACTTAGCCTATGCAATGACCTCATCATATATACCTTATTATTTCATGGGATATCAGTATTCCATGATGTTTATTCCCTTTGTTTTTGTAGCAGGCATATTTGGAATAGAGAAACTAATGATCTCAAAATCAACCAGTAGTAAGCTAAAAAAGCACAAATTTAAGAATTTGAGAAATACATTTATAGCTATCACTGCATTTGCCATTGCATCTTTTATTGTTATATCACCAATATCACCTATTTCTGTTGAACCTTCTTCTATACATTCTATATATAGTGATTCAACAGGTTACAGAGAAATGGAGAACCATTTCATCTATTCTATTGCGGGAAATATTGATATGAACGCATCGCTGGTAACTGGTAATAGTCTTTATCCATTATTCTATAAAGATTTGAATGCGACGGCATTTCCATACGGGAATATATCAATAGATACCCATTATAAATATATAATCGCAAATTTCAACGATGATCAGACGTATTTAAAAGACGGAAATAATATTTCCCTATCATATCTAGCAATGAAAGATATGAACGATGGATCATACAGCATATTTGCAGAAGGGTATGGAATTATAGCACTGGAATACAATTATAAGGGCAACCCAGTCCTGCAAGCACCATTTTCCATGAATTATTCAAATACAAAATTTAATACCACAGATAATACAGTATATGGTCCATTTCCAGATAAAGGAATTTCCGAATACCAGAAATTGAAACTGGAAGGAGATAATATATATATGGGTAACAGCACATATCTACTTCCCGGAAATTACACATTTTCTTTTCAATTCAACACAACCCGCAGCATTCCTGATATGAACATAACAGTGTATAGCAATTATGGAAAAAATATAATAACGTACATGAATAATTCTTCCGAAATTATTTCGGGGGATACAGTAACAGTACATATAACCATTGATAAAATTTATACAGGAGTTTTATATAAAATAAATAATATGGTTTCAGGCATGGTACTGTATAGAATGTCCATATTTCGTTCGGATCAATGAGATATATTTTATTTCAGGGAGGCCAGCGAATAGTTTTCATCAATTATTTCTGTAAGAATTTTATTAAATTCTTTAAATCCATTGTATTAATTACATAGTTTCCGGTAAGCCATCCCCTTCTAGCGGTGCCCACTCCGAGTTCCATGTTATCATATCCATATATACTATGGGAATCGGTGTTCACAGAATAATAAACCCCATATTTGGAAGTTTTTAGAATGTTTTCATCGTTTAGATCCAGGCGTTGCGGCGAGGCGTTTATTTCCATGGCAGTTTTATATTTATAGCAGTATTTTGCAACCTCATCCAGGTCAATTTGAAATGGCTGCCTTTCATTTATTAACCTGCCTGTTGGATGACCCAGAATGTTTATCATATTCGTCTTGACTGCAGTTATAACTCTATCGGTCATATCACCTGTACTCATGTTAGTATCCATATGTACAGAGGCTATAACCACATCCATGGCCTTTAATGTATTTTTATCCAGATCTAAACTTCCATCCTTCAGTATATCAACCTCGGCTCCCTTTAAAATTTTTATATTGTACTTATCATTCAAACTGTCTATTTTCCTGAAATATTCCATAAACTGGCTATCATCCATCCCATTGGCTATTTTTAATCTTTTTGAATGATTTGTAATGGCTATATACTCATAATGCTTTTTTATTGCGGCGGCCACCATCTCGTCAGTGGTATTCATTCCATCACTTTCCTTTGTATGCAGATGCAGGTCACCCCTTATATCGGATAATTCAAGCAATGACGGAATTTTATGTGATAATGCAAGTTCTATTTCCCCACGATCTTCACGCATTTCAGGTGGAACATAATCCATACCCAGCTCTGTATATATAGCCTGCTCGTTTTTGCCTTCCATTATATTTTTATCACCGTAATATAATCCGTATTCATTTAGCTTATAATTATGATCAATTGCAATCTTACGTACCTTTATGTTATGATCCTTGCTACCTGTGAAATATTGCAACGCTGAACCGAAGCTTCCTGGTTTTATCACCCGTAAATCACATGTGGTTCCTATATCAAGGAGCACGGTAGTTTTTGATTCACCCCTGACAACTATGGATTTTACGCCTCCGTACTCTGTGAATAAATCCATTACCTTTTCCGGCTGTTCAGATATAACAAGTATATCAATATCTCCAACCGTTTCCCTCATTCTTCTAGTTGATCCGGCTATCTCACACGTGGATACTATGTTTTTAGATAATAGATATGATACAATCTTTCTGGCTTCATTTAATCCAGTACTCAGTAAAATTCTAGATCCTGTAGCAGATATCATTGATATGTTTTTCAGGATAAGGGCCTCGCTTTTTTCTCCAAACCCGGGGATATCCCTTATTTTATGTTCCTCTGCGGCTTTTTTCAGGTCAGCAATATTTTTTATTCCAAGCCTATCATATAGAATCATTGCCTTTTTAGGCCCAAATCCCTCCATGCCTGAAAATTCATTGAAATCCACCGGGAATCTGCGTTTTAAATCCTCATATTTAGCAATTTTTCCGGTTGTCAGGTATTCTTCAATGTGTTCTGCTAATCCCCGTCCGATCCCCGGGATCTCCATTAATCCCTTTATCCCCTTCTTTTCATAGATTTCTGAAATGTCATCCTGCATTGATTCTATTGACCGTGCAGCCCTCTGATAGGCAAGTGCCTCAAAACGTACTTTTTCATCAGTGCTCAGCATATAATACATTTCATTGAATATGCGGGATAGTTCCACATTCTTCATGATTGATAAACGGGTATAAAGATAAAAAGATATTGCATAAGTTCACTGTTACTAAATCAGGAAAACCTCTCATGATTGATTGAGATCTAAGGTCCTTTTGATTCCTAGCATGACAGCGTAGTTGCTGATTATGCCGATTGACAGGAGCAACTGAATGTATGGCATGAATTCACCATAAAAATTACTGGATTTGAATATAATGAATCCGGTTCCTGTTAATATTGTTATTATTATCAGTACAGTATTTACTGTTGCGAGATGTTTCAATCTGGGTATGCTTTTGACCATGAGATAGGAAACTGCAGCCATAATGAGAAGCAATATTCCGGTAAATATATGGAAAACCAAGACCGGTGAATTTATGGCATCATATATTTGGGATAGGTAAAATCCTGTCATAATCTGCAAAAGTGTTATTCCGGACGTTGCCCAAAGAATTTTTTCCATACTATTCAAATATGTCCCTCTTATCCATATTTCCCTATTTATACTCGTTAAAAAAATTTATTGTTTCCCTGTATTGCTGGATCATATGTTCCTTTTCTCTGAAACCATGCCCCTCCCTGGGATAAACCAGGAGTCTGACAGGCCTGCCCTTTTCCTTGAGGAATCTATAAAACTCGTAATACTGCCCGATGGGCACATACGGGTCCTCAACGCCATGCATTAGAAGTACCGGAGTTTTTACATCGTGGTCCATTCTTATGGCAGAGAACCTATCGTAAAGATTAAAATTATAAGGGTCATCATTCATATGTATCCTATCCCAGTTATACAGATTAGATACTCCGTGGAAACTTACCCAGTCCGAAATTCCATATAAGGATACAGAGGCCTTAAATATATCTGATTTCATGATAGCAAGTGCGGACATATAACCCCCGTAGGATCCACCTGTTATGTACATCCTGTCCGTATCCACCAATCCGGAAGCTTTGAGATATTCTATTCCGGAAATGATATCCTGGAAATCCATCCCGCCGAGATCGCCCCTGTTGGATTCTGCATATTTTCTCCCCATACCAATGCTGCCACGGTAATTAGGAAGAAAAACCGAGAATCCGGCACCTGAATATAGAGTGGTTCTATCCATGAAAGCTGAGTATGAAAACGACGTTGGTCCACCGTGGATATACACGATCAATGGATTTTTCCTGTTCTCGCATCTGACGAATCCGTAAATAGTTTTCCCATCGGTGGATTTCCACTCAATTCTCCTGGATGGATAAGCCTTCAATTTCTGGAGTTCGCTGTTTATTGATGATCTTATCATATGATTTTTATTTATGAGTACCACCTCGGCTATATTGTTTTCATTGGAGTATGAAAATACAGCAAGTTCGCCCCTAATTGCAAATGATGGTGAAAATACAGGATAAACTATACCAGACCCTTCCCATATTATATTGTTATCCTCCAGGGTTCTTATTTTGAAACTACTCATCCTATTCTCAAGAATATACGTTTTATTATTGTTGAATATTACATGGGAAATGGTAAAATCTGAATTTTCTGTGAGATTTTTTGCCATACCATTGTCAATGAGGATTATGTCACCGGATATTACTCCACGATCGCTCATGATTGACTCGAGAACAGCAACCTTGGATCCGGAAACGGAAATTTTGCCTATCTGCCTGTATCCGGGGTCATAGACGGTTTCTACTTTTCCATTAAGGTCGATTCTGGATAATTTTGCGGTATACCAGCAGCTCTCCATGGGTTTTTCTGATGTTACTGCATATATTGAGCTGCCATCGGTGTTAAATTCCCATATATTGACTTTCTCTGTTATTTTTTTTATTCCGGTATGGAAATCAAGCAGGTAAAGTTCGTTCAAAGGTTCATTCTCTTCGAAGAAATATGCATCAGCTTCTTTCTTTTCCTTCTTTGCCTTCCCGGAAAAAATAATTCTTTCACCCATCCATAGAGCCTGGTCTATATCTCCATTGAAATTTATCTCCAACCCTGTTCCTTCTCTGCTGAATATATTAATTTTTCCACCGGTGGTGTAAAGCAATCTTCCGTCATCGGAAAAATCCATATACCCAATCCCGGGCGAATCTATTCTACGCTGAATCTTTAACTCCACATCATAAATATAAATTGATTTATTTATTTCCTTTTTTTTGTATAGCTTATAATTGTCAGAAACCAGGGTAGCTATGGCTGTGCCATCTTTGTTTATAATCACATTCTCTATATTTTTAAATTTTAAAAAATCTTCAATGGTTTGGTCTTCCATAATCTGATAATGGATTTCACTATTTAACATTATAAGATGGAAGCTCCATGCATTAATGTGGAGAGGATGTCACTATCCTGGTATGCATTAGAACAGTTTTTGAAAAAAGCTTTAAGTAATTATGTATTTGAAAAATATGTATGATGATATAATCCCTATTCAGATTGATCTGCAGGCGGGCAGGAAAGATTATGCTATTGCAACCGTAATAAAAACCGCAGGTTCTTCCATAGCAAAGCCAGGATTTAAAATTCTGATAACAGGAGGAACGGTAATATATGGAACTCTCGGCAGCCCATCACTGGACAATGTTGTTTTAAAAGAGGCTGAAAAAGTAATAGAAAAAAATGAAACAAAATATTTAAAAATAGCACTGGACAAAGATAATAAAACCTCGGATTATACAATGAACACGACCTGTGGTGGTATGATAGAGCTTTTTATTGAGCCATATGTACACCGAAGGATCATGGTTATACTCGTTGAATCATTTAACGACAAACTGCTTGATGCACTCAAGGCGCTTGTACCATATACAGGATTGACCCCTGAGGTCTATAATATTAACAATGAAAATGATTCAAAACATATAATGGAATCCGATTTCACCGATGATTTCGTATTATTAATTACAAAAACAGAAAATGAAATACCGTATATATCACATTTTCTTATTAAAAAACCTAGATATCTGGCAATTGTCTCCAGCAGAAACAGGTTCAATAAAGACATGGAAACTGTACTCAAAGAATACCCAGATGCTGATAAAAATGCCATAAAATGCCCGGCGGGATTATCCATAAATGCTATTACAGTTAAAGAAATTGCAGTAAGCATCGTGGCTGAAATAATAATGGAAAAAAATAATAATAATTTAAAATAAGTTATTCTGTATAGGAGGCCAGATTTCCGGGTCCTTCATGTATAACAATTTTCATCCTGAAATCCTTTAGGATATCCTGAATCTTCTTATGAATTTCAATATAGCAATATTTTGCTATGTATTCTGCCGTATCCGCTGGATATGGGAATATAAAAACATCATTTTCTGGCATCGTTCCCCTGTATTTTCCCCTTACTATTATATCAAGCATGCCATTAATACTGCTATCACGTACGTCCGTCTCAGGTACCATGAATTTATGATCCATATCTTCTATTACTGGTTTTATGGCCTTCTTGACTATGGTAAAATCCATTAACATACCTGAATCTTCTATAAACCCGGAGTCAATCAGAATATCAATTGAATAATCATGTCCGTGGAATTTTTTGCATTTTTCATTGTCCGGGACATAATGTCCTGAGCTCCACGTTAACCCTTTCAGTCTTCCTGTAATTTTAATACTGTACATTTTATTCACCCATCATCTTCAAAGCTTCCGACTTCAGTGATTCTAGTTCCTTCTTCACTATATCATTATACTTAACAGATGATGTCACCATTGTGGCACCTTCCTGCCTGACACCGCGCATCATCATGCACATATGCTGTCCCTTGGCTGTAACCATTACAAAGAGCGGATTCAGATTTTCATATAATAGTTCAACTATTTCGGATGTCATATTTTCCTGCAACTGGGGCTTGCTGGCTATCTTGTTAACTGCCCTGACAAGTTTGCTTACACCAGCTATATACCCTGATGGCTTCGGCAGATATGCTATGTTTACCGTGCCGAAAAAGGGAAGTAAGTGATGGGAACACATTGAATAAAATGAAACATTCTTCATGATAACCATGCTCTCATGGCCAGAAACCTTGAATTTTGTAAAGGCAAAGTTTCTTGTCCCGTACCATTCCCTGTAGAAATTTTCAATTCTACCTGGTGTATTCTTTAATTCTTCTTCGTTGAACCATCCATACTCATTATGTAAATTATACACAAGCTGTTCTATGCTGTCACGCAGTATTTTTTCATTTTTTTGTTCCATCTAGACACCTCTTTTGTCTCCAAATATGTATTTATGCTCCTGTAGCATCAGTCTTACATTGGGCGGGGCACATTCTATAAACCTGTCTGCAAGCCATGCAATATCAGTCCCGTACACCGGTTGAATGACTATTCCGATATCAGGAGGGATTTCATTTATTTCTTTCATTGCAACATTAAAATCATTCATATCATTTACAACAAATTTCAGATAATCTCTATTATCCATGTATTTTAAATTATTATCATTGAATTTCCTGTACATGCCTGATGATGGCAATTTGAAATCAATATCTTTTCTTACATGCCTGTAATCAGGAAGGAATCTTTTGATATCCAGGCTCCCTGAGGTTTCCAGAAGTATATTATACTTACCGGATAAAATATTGACCAGGCTATTAACTTCATTCTGTACTAATGGCTCACCCCCTGTAAGGCAAACCCATTTTACCATTTTCTTTGAAAGATTGTTCACTGCATCGACAATTTCATTCAGGCTCATTTCCTTTCCTTCATCGAACGAATACTTTGTATCACACCATGAGCATCTCAGGTTGCAATACTCTGTTCTCACAAATACCATTTTTTCTCCGGTGTAATAACCTTCTCCCTGGATACTTAAAAAAATTTCATTAATTTTCATATAATTTCAATAATTTATTTTATATTCAGCTCCTTGAGGGTTGATTTATCATTATATTTTCTGGTAAATTTAACCGTTTCAAATTTTGTAATTTTTATCTCCATCAAGGGATCTGCAACACCACTGAAGAAATGCCCCCCGTAAAGCTGATGGTCCTTCCTTGCAACTCCTATATGTATATGAAACCTGTTCTCGTCATCGGCAATGGAACCATGAAATGCAACAAGCTCACATCTTTCAACTATGGTCAGTTCCTCGTATTTATTTATATTCCAGTAACCAATTTTTAGGTCCTTTACCATTCCGATGCCCATGTCTATAAAACCGGATTTTATTTTATATTTATCAACAAGTTTGTTTAAATTTTGAATCACATCTTCACCTGCATCGAACTTAGCAACTATTATGTTATTTTCAATATTATCCTGCATAGTTTGCAATTAAAAAGCCATATTAAGCCTTTGTTATTCCAATAACCCACAGAAACATGGTTAAGGCAAACGACATGCCAAGGATGACTGCGAGAACGTCAATTAATAAAACATTGGCCAGATAAAATTTGAAATTGGAAATTATATATATAACGAAAATAACTGTAATAACTCCTATAATGACATTTGACCTTATCAAATTTTTAACAGTACTATTTTTCATTGTTCCAGATCATAAAATGATATAACTAATTTTTTCAAATTAATTTCAATGATCAATCATGGAAACAAAATATTCATGTATTCTGTTATCTCCGGTGAGTTCAGGGTGGAACGTCATTGCAAGTATATTATCTTCCCTGACCATGACAGGGCTACCATTCACAGTGGCCATGACCGTAGAATTGCCCGGTAATTCTATTCCGGGTGCTCTTATAAAAACAGCATTGAAATTCCCGATATCTTCAATGTTGATGGATTTTATGAATGAGTTAATCTGCCTGCCGTAAGCGTTTCTCTTTATTGTTATATCTATAAGGTTCATACCATTTACCCTGCTATCTCCGGTATCGCTGGAAAGAAGTATGGCACCGGCACAGGTTCCCATTACAGGCATTCCCGATCTGGCCATTTCATAAATTTTTTCATACATACCTGATTTCTTGAGGATTTTGTATATCACCGTGCTCTCGCCACCGGGTATAATTAGACCTGAAAGTCCATGAAGGTTTTCAATGGTTTTAACGTTTACAGGGTCAACATTATATTTTCCATGTAAATGCTTTATCATCTGGAAATGCTCTGAAACATCGCCCTGAATATTCAGTACACCGATCTTCATTGTTGTATCATTCCTTATCTATTCTGTAATTTCTCTATTTCTGATATGTCCAGTCCATGCATTCCCTCAAGGCCGGAGGAAATATCACCAAGCAGTTTGTAATCTTCGAAATTTTCTGTGGCATCTACTATAGCATTCGCCATCTTTTGTGGATCCTGCGATTTGAATATTCCACTGCCTACAAATACACCATCCATACCCATTTTCATCATGAGTGCAGCATCAGCAGGTGTTGCAATTCCACCTGCGGCAAAATTAACAAGGGGCAATCTTTTCAGATGTTTGATTTCCTTTATTACCTTAAATATTTCGTTTGATATTTCCCTGAAATCCATTCCGTAATAAACGTTATTATATGGCATTTTGCCTGATTCACCGTAGAGGTCCTCTGATGTCAACTCCCGTAGGGTAACATAACTCTTGGACATATTTTCTGCAATATTAAATAATTCGTCGTTTGTAAGTGAATTCAATATGTATATTCCATCGGTTACCGTTCTTATATGCCTAACCGCTTCTATTATATTGCCGGTGCCCGCTTCTCCCTTTGTTCGAATCATTGCAGCACCTTCAAATATTCTCCTGACTGCCTCCGGGAAAGTTCTGGCCCCGCAAACTACCGGTACTTTATAAAGTTTTTTGTTTATATGGTAAAACGGATCTGCCGGTGTGAGAACCTCACTTTCATCCAGCATATCAACTCCAAGCGATTCAAGTATTGAAGCCTCGCTGAGATGGCCTATTCTGACCTTGGCCATTACTGGTATTGAAACTGCGTCAAGGATTTCCTTTACCTTTAAGGGATCAGACATTCTCGCCACACCACCCTGTGCCCTTATATCGGATGGAACCCTTTCCAGAGCCATTACAGAAACTGCTCCCGCCTTCTCTGCTATTTTAGCCTGTTCTGCATTGGTTACATCCATAACAACACCACCCTTGGTCATCTTTGCAAAACCACGTTTTAAAAGTTCATCGCCGAATTTCATATTCTTAAGATCCAACATAATAGAACATTATCATTATTACATATATACGCTTTATCAGAGCTTTTTAAAAATTCCGAATACTTTCAGGTTAATACAAAAATATTTAATTTTAATGACTATATCATATCATGGACAAAACGATTTCTATTATTGGCGCAGGAGCAGTAGGAGCAAGTGTGGCACAGGTTCTGGCTATTAAGGATATTGCAGATATCAAAATCTTTGATATTGTTGACGGAGTAGCACAGGGAAAGGCACTGGATATTCAGGAGGGAGCTCCGCATTTCGGTTTTGATTGCAAGTTGCAGGGATTCTGCACTCAGGATTCCACGGTATACAAGAATCTGAAAGGGTCTGATGTTATAGTTGTTACTGCAGGCCTGGCAAGAAAACCTGGCATGAGCAGGGATGACCTTCTAGTAAAAAATATAGGGATAATGAAAGATGTTGGAGAGCAGATAAAGAAATACTCACCGGATTCAATTATTATAGCTGTAACAAATCCGGCAGATATAATGGCATATGCACTTCAGAAGGCATCTGGAATCAGCCCGGAGAGAGTAATAGGTCTCGGTGGTTCACTGGATAGCTCAAGATTCAGAACATTTCTGGCAGAGGCCCTCGATGTTTCAGTAAGAGATGTCAATGCCTTTGTTATCGGTGGACATGGTGATGATATGGTTCCATTCATACATTATTCCAGTGTCTCAGGAATACCGATTTCCAATCTACTCAGCAAGGAAAAGATCGATGAAATCATAAAGAGAACAAGATTCGGCGGTGGAGAAATCCTGAATTATTATAAAACAGGAACTGCATTCTATGCACCTTCCATATCCATATCTGTCATGGTTGAATCAGTGATAAACGATGAGAAAAGGGTAATTCCCTGTGCTGCTTACCTTACCGGCAAACATGCCGAGAAGTATAAAATAAGCAATAAATTCATCGGAGTTCCAATAAAAATCGGCAAACACGGGGTTGAGGAAATATATGACCTTGAGTTCAGTGAGGGGGATGCAAAGGAATGGATTAAAAGCGTCGACTCTGTGAATAAGAATTGCAAACTGGCCGATGACTACTTTGCATCTCACTGAAAACAGTGTTAATCAAAAATTTTATATTTTATTTCATACTAACATAAAAAATATATACTGGTGGTAATTTCATGGAAAAAAAAGAATATGATGCAGTTATTTTAGGAGGAGGTCTGGCAGGTTTAATGGCTGCCAATATCGTTGCGGCTGCAGGTTTTTCAGTGGCTGTTGTTTCAAAGGTGTTTCCTACAAGGTCGCATTCAGCCGCTGCAGAAGGTGGCATAGCGGCATATATAATGGGAAATTCAGATCCAAACGATGATCCGGATTTCATGTCCTATGATGAGGTAAAGGGTGGCGACTATCTTGTGGATCAGGATGCAGCTGAATTATTATCAAAGAAATCAGGAGATATAGTAAACCTTCTGGATGCATGGGGAGCTCCTTTCAACAGGCAGCCGGACGGAAGGATTGCACTGAGATATTTCGGTGGACAGACATATCCAAGAACAAGATTCATCGCAGATAAAACCGGTATGGCACTTTTACATACATTGTTTGAACATTCAACAGGATTCAAAAACATAGAATATTATAATGAATACTATGTTCTGGATATAGTAAAGGAAGGAAATAATGTCAACGGACTCGTTGCAATGGAAATGAAAACATTGAATCCCATATATCTGAAATCCAGGGCACTGCTGATTGCATCCGGCGGAATAGGAATGATGTACAAACACACAACAAACAGCTATATTAATACAGGAGACGGGCAGGGCATAGCCTTAAGATCCGGAGTTGCTTTGAAGGATCCTGAATTTGTGCAGTTCCATCCCACCGGGCTCTATCCATCGGATATCCTTATCAGCGAGGCTGCAAGGGCAGAGGGCGCTATATTAAAGAACAATAAGGGCGAAAGATTTATGGCAAAATATGCTCCACATAAATTCGACCTGGCACCCAGAGATATAGTATCAAGGTCAATGACCATCGAAATAAGAGAGGGCAGGGGCTTTGAAGGTGGTTACCTGGGACTTGATTTAAGGCATCTAGGCAAGAAGTATATAATAGAAAGACTTGCCCTGGCATACGATGCTGCGAAGAATTTCTCCGGTGTGGATGCTTCTGAGGAAATGATACCTGTAAGGCCTGCACAGCATTATTTCATGGGCGGTATAGATGTGGATACCACCGGAACAAATCACGATTTAAATGGTGTATTTTCTGCAGGTGAATCTGCCTGTGTGTCTGTACATGGAGCAAACAGGCTCGGTTCCAATTCTCTCCTGGAAACGGTGGTATATGGGAGGGAAACGGGAAACACAATGGTAGAATTCCTGAAGACACATAAAAACGTTGAGACAAACAGCAACGTGGAGCCAATAATAGACGCTGCCTATGCTTATATCAAGAGAGAAACCGGAGAACACTTCGGTGTCCTGACAGAGGAACTCAGGGATATAATGTGGGATAATGTGGGTATATTCAGGGACAACGACAAACTGGCAGAGGCTGTTTCAAAAATAAAGGATTTAAGGGTAAGGGCAAGATCCATGTATGTTACAGATAAAACATCTAACTATAATACTGAATTATTCAATGCACTGGAAACCAGAAACATGCTGGATGTTGCATATACTATGGCCACTGCAGCACTCAACAGAACTGAAACAAGGGGTGCCCACTTTAGGGATGATTATCCAGCAAGGGATGACAAGAACTGGATGAAGCATACATTAACCTATCTAGCAGGTGATGAAATTAAAATATCATATAAGCCTGTAACATATACAAGGTGGAAACCTGAAGCGAGGGTGTATTAAATGGAAGAAAAAGAAATAACCGTGAATATAAAGAAATATAATGATAAGGACGGTGCATTCTGGAAGTCCTACAAACTCAAGGCAGATAAATACACGCAGATGACAGAGGTGCTCAGAAGAATAAAATCAGAGCAGGATCCATCTCTGGCATACCGTGCATCCTGCCATATGGCTGTCTGTGGAAGCTGTTCAATGAAGATAAACGGTATTCCATCACTGGCATGCAGGACAATTGCATTGCAGGCAGTCAATGAAAAGAATGAAATAAATGTTGAGAGTATGGATTATTATCCCGGAGTCAGAGACCTCATTACAGATATAGATGGCTTCTACGATAAAATCTACAAGGTAATGCCCAGACTCATAGCAGATGAATCTGTACTTATGGGCGAAAATGAACAGCGCATGACCCCGGAAGATCAGACTGAAGTCTGGAAGTTCCAGGAATGCATATACTGCGGATTATGTGTATCGGCATGCCCGTCCGTAAAAGAGGATGAAAAATTCCTTGGTCCCGCAGCTCACGCCAAGGGATTCAGATTTATTGACGATGTAAGAGATACAAAAAAGCAGGAGCGTATAGAACTTCTCATGGACAGCGCATACAGATGCACATCTTGCTATATGTGCTATGAGGTATGCCCACAGGATGTGCAACCTGTAATCGCAATCAAGAAAACAAAGAACTATCTTGATCAGTATAAGGGAGATACCCCCGTAACAGTCATGGCCAGAAAGCATGATGATACTATTGTGAATCTGATAGAAACAACAGGCAAGATAAAGGAATCTACTCTATTCCTGAAAACCTTCGGATTCGGCGAGGCAATGCGGGACGCTGTAGATATGCTGAAAACAGGCAAATTTAAATATGCATTTGAGAAAGACAGTAAGGTCAAAAACATGAGCGAAATAAAAAATATGATGGGTGATAAAAAATGAAAGTAGCATATTATCCGGGATGTGCTTCCCATGGAATAGCAAAGGATGTGGATATAGCAACGCAAATGATAGCAAAGGATCTTGATCTGGAACTTATGGAGGTTGATGACTGGAACTGCTGCGGCGGGGGATTCATGGATGATAAGAACGAGGCAGTCCATGCATCTCTTAATCTGAGAAATCTGGAGAAGGTTGAGAAGATGGGTTACAATAAGATGGCAACCCCATGCAGCGTATGCCTGAATTCCCATAAAATAGCTGCCGACAAGTATGAAAGTGATCCTGTACTGAAGGAGGATGTTGATGAAAGGCTCAAGGAAGCCAACATGGAAGAATACGACAACGGCGTTGAGTCAGAGCACTTCATATGGGTTCTGATCAGGGATGTTGGCATTGACAATATAAGAAAACATGTCAAAAGACCGCTTACCGGGCTAAAGGTTGGAACATACTATGGATGCCAGCTTCTCAGGCCATCCAATGTAATGGGTTTTGAATCGGCATTTAATCCACATAGTGTAATGGATCTTGTGGCTGCCACAGGAGCGACTCCGGTAGCATTTCCAATGAAAACAGCATGCTGCGGTTTTCCACTTATGGGATCAAACCCCACGGTTGCACTGAAGATGGCAAATAATATACTTTCCAGTGCAAGGAACGAGGGTTCCGAAATTCTTGTGCATCCATGCTCACTGTGCCACCTGCAGCTTGATGTTACCCAGGATAAAATTCAGAGACAGTTCAAACAGGAGTGGAGGCTTCCCGCTGTTTACATAACACAGCTCATAGGGCTATCCTTCGGATACACACCGAAACAGCTGGGAATGTCAAAGGGATCCATAGAATATCTGAGGTCAAGGGGGATATCATGAACTACGCAGACCTTTTAAAGGGTACGGAAGTTACCGGGCAATCAGAAATACCTCCTAGACCCGGGGATAAACCCTTTGCAACGGAGGTTTATTACAAAAAGGATGATCTATTCTACGGGAAATTACATGTACGGAAGTTGAACAACGCAATGTATCTATCTGTAATATCAAAGATTCCATTCAACTGGAAACAGCTGGTGGGGGACATGAAATTTGCAGGAACAGTTGTAGATTCTGCAGGTGGTCTTCTCTGGTTAAAGGAGAATGAAAATACAATAGGAAATGATCTAGCATATCTTGAAAAATACCTTACAGATATGAAAAACAAAGAAACCAAAAATTAAATTTTTAAATTAAATAAATTTATTCAACGTCCTTTTCAGAGAATGTTTTTACAGGATCTACTATGGTATATCCATCCTTATCTGCTACTTCCTGCAAAGCAGGTGGATATTTCAGATACTCTGGAACTATCCCTGCAAGCCTGTTGGTATAGCTCGGAATGGTGTTGTTTTCATAGAATATGCCTATGGGTATATGGTCTCCCCATTCCAGTGATTTTCTGTATCCGGTGTCAAATTTTTCCTCATCTTCTTCTTTCTTATCAACAACGGGATTCCATGATTTATCATCTTCAAGTTTGTAGACACGCTGTCTGTACCAGTCCAGTGTATTTACATCATTGTATGTAGGGCATGGCTGTAATACCTCTATTACTGCTGATCCCTCATGCTTTATAGCCCTTTCTATAATATATGATAGTTGCTTTATTTCTGATGAGAATGCTCTTGCCACGAATGAATATCCGGAAGCCATAGCCAGTGTGATAGGATTTATCTTTCCCATTATATTTGGCCTTGCAAGGCTCTTTACCTTTTCACCAAGTGGTAGTGTTGGAGCAGCCTGTCCCTTAGTCAGTCCGTAAACCGAGTTATTATAAAGTATTACCTTGACACCGGAGTTTCTTCTTCCTTCTCCAACAAAATGTCCTGCTCCAATGCTGAGCAGGTCTCCATCCCCTCCCATTACCAGAACATTCAAATTGGGATTGGAAAGTTTAACACCCACTGCATAGGGTATAGCCCTTCCGTGCAGTGTATGGACCCCCGCAATATTCAAATAATGTGGAGTTTTTCCTGAGCAGCCTATACCTGATACTGCAACCACATCATCAGGATCCATTTTCATGTTGGAAAGTGCCTGTGTAACTGCGCTGACTATACCGAAGTCACCACATCCCGGGCACCAGTCAATTGTTATGTTATTCCTGAAGTTGTATTTGCCCCTGTCTTCTACTCCTTTTTGCATTTTTATCACCCTATGACCCTTCCTGGAGTACTTCCAGCGCGGTCTTCTTTTCCATTATATTCTTTGTAGACCTCAAAACCTCATCTAATGTCATATGCCTTCCATTATATTTAAGGATAAAGTTTTCTATATTTATCCCTGTAAACATTCTGATTACCTTTGCTGCCTGACCGGTCATATTGCTTTCAACATCTATGATCAGATGTGAGTTTTTCAGAACCTTTGCCACATATTCAGATGGGAATGGCTCGAACATTCTGAGATACAGAAGATTTGCTGATATTCCCTGTTTCTTCAGTTCACTTATTGTATCCATGAGCAGGCTCTTCTGACTTCCCCATGTAACATATGTTATATCTGCATTTTCATCTCCGTAAAGAACCACCTTGTCTTCCAGAGGTATCTCCCTATCGGCTGTAACCAGTTTCTGCATTCTTTTTTCCATCATCTTATCCCTCATTGCAGAATCCTCTGTTACATGACCTAGCTCATCGTGCTCATCACCTGTCATCCAGAATATATCCTTTCCGAATACACCGTATGGAGAAATTCCATTTTCAGTATCAAGGGAATATCTCTTGAAATTCTCATGATTTGTATTTTCATTGTATTTTACAATTTTTACTTTCTTTACATCTATTTCAGGAACAAGGTCCATTGTGTTTGCCAGTGTTTTATCAATTAAATGTATTACCGGCATCTGGTATCTCTGGGCATAATTCAGTGATTTCATTCCATCGTAGATGCATTCTTCCATGTCTCCGGATGATATTACCATTTTCGGAAATTCACCATGTCCAGTATTGAGCGCAAATAATAGATCTGCCTGCCCGTTCCTTGTGGGTAAACCTGTTGATGGTCCCCCTCTCTGATAGAATGTAATTACCACCGGTATTTCTGTCATTCCTGCATATCCTATTCCCTCTGCCATGAGCGAGAATCCCGGTCCGGAAGTTGCTGTTGCGCTTCTGGTTCCGGTCAGTGCAGCACCGTTTGCCATGTTAATAGCCGATAGTTCATCCTCACACTGGACAACAACAAGTCCTGCTTTGTTTACTATTTTATCAGCATTTTTCAGGAACGTCATTTCCTCATGACTTTCCAGCAGGGTACTTTCATCGCTTGCAGGTGTAATTGGATAATAAGTCTGGAATCTGAGACCGCCCATTAATTTACCCAGTGCTGTTGCATCATTGCCGGTTAATAGCATTCTGGGTATTGCGGGATATGTGGGCAGTGTTGCCACTTTCAATGGTGATTTCTCAACATAATCATACGCTGCCCTTATAACTTTTATATTGGATTCTACCACCTTGGGTTTTTTCTTGAATGCAAATTTAATACCATCATCTGCGTGTTCCTCATCAAGCCCCAGTAGTGCAAGGGTTGTGCCTGCACCCAGTGTATTGTAATACCGGTTTGCAGGGCCATCATGCACATTCTCATTTATGAGCTTGTCAAAGGGTATGGCGATTACATCAATTCCGGTACTCTTAAAGTAATCAAGAACCCCCTTAACGTCAAATGAAAGATTTCTTTCAGCCAGTTCATCCTGGATTCTGCCCATTGTATCGGATGTAATCATTCTTGCATTTTTAAGATTGAATGTATCGAAAGCCGAATCATAAACAACCTTGGATCCCTTTGACACGTCGAACATATGTTCGAAAAGAGTATCTGGATCAAGAGCCACCATAATATCGACAGGATATTTCAGTGATTTTGGCCTCTCATGCATTATTCTAAAATGTATATAGCTATGTCTTCCCTTTATATTGGAATGGAATTCTCTT
>JAJZZW010000057.1 GCA_021797385.1 Thermoplasmata archaeon
ATTATAATCTGATAGGATGCTGATATATTCCTCATCTGAAGTCATTATGTCATATAAGACATACTTTCATATAAATATTGTGTCACATGTGACATGAGGTAAAGACAAACATTGTTAAATTCTCCAAATGTGCTTAGCCTAGTAGATTTTGGTATGCATGGTATCGGCATGGCCATATCAATGTGAATAAATAGATTAAGCACAGTCTGCCCTACTTTTATATACAATTTCTGCAAAGTAACTACACGTTAATTGGTTTTCCTTCCAGAATTTATCAAAGTAATCATATACAGTTTTTCTTAGCAAGGCAATTTGTAAGAAACTGCTTCAAAATTATATAATACCTATTATGCATTGAATAATGACAATTATATTTTCTTATGAATTGTATTCAATGAATAATATCATTAATTATCCTGTATCAATGCATTTATTCTGTCTTTCTGTTTCCGGCATTCATCTGCAAGATATGGATATTTCTCTGAGATTGCATCCATGATCATGAACTTGATTTTAACAACTGCCTCGTGTACGCCTATCCTGCCTGCCATGGTTTCCAGTGCAGTGTCGTACTTCGTAAGGTTATGCCTGATATAATTGACCTCAATCCTTTCCAGAAATGCCTTATCTGATTTTGGTGTGGCATAATCAAATGAAAAATTATTCCTCTCCATTGCAATCATTTCATGAAAGTCGTTATAGTTTTTTACAGCATTTTGTAATAAATTCTCTTCTGATATTACTTTGATTTTGAAAGTCATAAGTTCAATCTGCCCCATTAATTCCTGTTTTTTAAGGTCTGCCACATTCTTCATGGTTTTTGATCTTTTTTCTGCATTCAACTTCCTTTCTTTAAAACTTTCGCCGGATTCTGCAGCCAGAACTCTTTTCATATCATAAAGTTTCATGGATGCTGCAGACCTATACATAGGATTGTCCTTTTCTGTATCTGGCTCTTCAAGGAATGTTTTTATCATGCCTTCTGTCCATCCTCTCTGCTTCAGCAATGATTTGCTAATATATTGAATTTCGTCTTTTCCGGTGCCTTCTTTCATTTCTCATGCCTCTGAATTCATCATATTTATGAAGGTCATGTATATTTATATTTTTTATGTATAGTGGAGAGAATTTGCAAAACATTAATATTTTAATTATTCATGGTTTGCCATGGATGAATTATATTTTTTGAATGATGGATCATATGAACTTGATTCAGGAGCTTATTTTGGCATTGTTCCAAAGGCTATATGGTCAAGATATTTCCATGACATAGAGAACAAAATAAGGATAACAACTAATATTCCTATGCTGAATATCAATAACAGGCACATACTTCTGGATGCGGGAATCGGAAACAATTTTTCGGAAAAGTTCAGGAAAATCTTTAAGCCCATAAAAGATCACGATATCGAAGAATTAATTGAAAACGATTATCATATAAATGCTCTGGATAAAGTCATAGTTTCACATATGCATTTTGATCATTGCGGGCATGTTTTTTCAAAAAATAAACTATTCAGAAATACATCTTTAATTGTACAGGAAAAGGAATTACAGGCATACAGGCACCCAAATGAGTTCACCAGAGGAAGCTATATAAAGGATCGAATAACTCCTGGAATTATTAAATTAGAAGGCTCAAGAAGAATAAACGGAAATATCAGCACAGTTATTACCGGCGGGCACAGTGAAGGACATATGGTTACATTGTTTAATATAAATTCAAGGAAGTATATGTACGGTGGAGACCTGTTTCCGTCTGCATTTCACATAAAGCCCTACTACATTACAGCCATAGATTCCTATCCTGTCGAATCCTTAAGATTGAAGAAAAAGCTGGTAAAGAAGGCAATAAAGGAGAATATTGCAATTATATTCAACCACGATCCGGAACATATAATGGCTAAGGTATATGGAAGTCCAGAAAAACCTGAACTTGAATTTCAGGACATTAAAAGGTGATTCACCTGTAAAGCCATTCCAAGGTCGCATGGTTAAATATATTATCTTATTTATCAGTATTATTATTTCAGCAATTTAGATAAACTAGCACAGTATGCATCTTATACAATACATTTTAAATTCAAACCTTACAGTAAGTGCAGATCTTATTGTATTCACATTTAAGGCAAAAATTGCTTCTTTTGCCCTGATACTTGCCCCCTCTAATAGATCGAATCATCTTAACAGCCATCTCTGTGTTTTTTGTGATAATTTCATTGCTAACAGGTACTTCCTTTGATTCCCCCTCCTTTATATTGATTATTGAGCAGGCCGACACATCGTATCCCATGTTTTTAAGTGCCTGGGAATATAAAAGGACCTGCATTCTCGATTCTTCCTCAGTTACAACATCCTCGGATGTCTTATAATCCCTGACTTCAACTTTATTGTCCCTGCCTATAATAATATCGATCTTTCCAGGAACCACTGTATTCTCAAGTGGAAATTCTATTCTTGATTCCACCTGATTAATGGCAGCATTCTTAAGAAAATTATTGAAAATTGTATAAATATTCTCATTGATGCTTCTGCTGATATCATTTATGAATTCCCTGGATGCAAATGGAAGATAGAATTCATGATCCACCACCTTCTTTATGTATTTATAATCAATAGGAATGCCATGCATTATATCCTCTGAGAGCTTCCGGAGTACATAATGAAGTGCCTCCCCGTATCCCATAAACGGGCTAACTCCCTGAGTATACCCCCAGTCATGGGATAATCTGTAATGGTAAGGGCAGCGTAGATATTCTACCAGTGAGGTAACCGGAATGGTTGTGAATTCTTCCCTCTCTCCGCCATTTTCAAAATCAAGATCGAGTTCTTTGTAAGTGGTGTAGTCATTGCAAAGATCCAGAAATTTGCTCTTTGATGACCTGCGACCGTTACCATTCTCTTTGTAACTGCTCATTATGCAATAATCCCTGGCCCTTGTTACTGAAACATAGAAAAGCCTCATTTCACTTTCAGTGGATGTTCTGTACCTTTCGGATGGGTAAAGACTGCTGTCAATATACAGGTCTCTTGAATAGCCATTACTGACAGGAAACTTTGATACCTGCATTGATGGCACAAAAACCACAGGCCATTCAAGCCCCTTTGCCTGATGGACAGTACTTACGGTTACAACGTTCTGCCCTGAGAAATCATCTACCTGCGCCTCGTCATAGGCATTGCTTGCATATGTATTGATGAACCAGCACAGATTTTTCATTTCCTTCTCCATATTCTTATTCCCGCCTCTGTATCGTACTGACTTTTCGAAATCTCCGAGAATTTTTGTGAATCTGCCTATATTGGCCATTATAGCTGCATCCAGGTCATCCTCCGGGTTTAATTCATTGTAATCGTATGCGATTAGAATATCTGTATAAAGCTCCTTGTAGTCTTTATACTGATCTATATTTGATCTTATGCCACCCAGCTTTGATTTTATATTTTTTACGCTTTGAACGGTTTTTTTCCAGTCATCCACTGCACTGTCAATCAATTTATCATTCATGAGTTGTGTTTGCCCGAACCCAAAAAATCCATCCTGAGCGAGCCAGCAGATGGTTTTTGCCAGTGCCAACACTTCGCCTCTTTTAAATAACCCAGATGATCCACTAACAAGGAACGGTATTCTGCGTTTTTTGAACTCCTCTATTATAACATTCCCGGAACCGTTGACGCTCCTGAAGAGTATGGAAAAATCTGAATACTTCTTGCCATTTTTATCTATACTATTTTTTATTATATCTGCAATTTTCCTGGCCTCTTCACCCGGGTCTGCAAATTCCATCTGCACAGCATAACCATTTCCATTTCTGGTAGATTCCATATCAGGATATTCTGGCCCATTCTGGAAACTGGCAGAAATATTATTTGATAGGTTTACAATGTTTTTTAAACTCCTGCGATTCTTGCTCAGTACGAAACTGGCGGTACCTGGAAAATCATTCTCAAAATTGTCAAAATATTCATGATTGGAACCTCTCCACTCGTAAATACTCTGTCTTGGATCTCCGACAACGAATACTCCAGCAGATTTTCCCATGAGTTTGATTAACTCATACTGAATCCTGTTAATATCCTGATATTCGTCTACCAGAAGATGTTTAATGTATTCAATTTTATCAGGATTTTCCGAAATTTTGCGCACTGCAAGATATACCAGGCGGGAAAATGATAGAACCCTATCGGTATCCTGGCTTTTCTCGTATCTGTCAAGCATTGTAACAAAATGAGGATTGGTACCCAGTATTTTGTCCACCGGGATATCCTCATCGTATACAATATCAAGGGTATGCTGGAAACGGGAACATTTATCTGAATAATTATGACCTGCCTCCTTAGAAAGGCCAAGGGCATATCCATTGTGAATAATATATGCCATTTCCTGATTCTGGTCTATTACTCTGGACATTCCGTAGTCAAATTTATCCTGCAACAGTCTGAATGCAAAAGAATGTATTGTACCGATATACATTTTTCCGAGCATGGCCCCGTTATAATCCGGTGCAATTTCAACTATTTCTTTCATTATACGGTTCTTCATCTCACTGGCAGCCTTCTCAGTGAAAGTAAATGCAACTATTGATTCAGGTTCTATACTCTTTTCTAGTAGCAAATAAAGAATTCTACGGGCCAGTACCTCTGTTTTACCCGCCCCTGCACCGGCTAGTACCTTTACATAATTATTTTCAGATATAACTGGTTCTGTTTGCTCTTTAGAAAGTTTGAATGGTTTTTCAATGAGTCCATGCATAATACGCATTAATCCCGGTTTATATATAAATATTTGGCCGGACCTGAAAAACTGTATCATTAACAACACTTATTTGTTCGTAATAATCAGGCGTACTTATATTATACACCTATAGATAAACTTAATATATTCTATAATATATAGAACAAATAACATGATTGTATTATATAAAATCAATTGTGCACCATGTAATTTATGGAGTTGATTAAATGTCACTGAGCCTCTTTGCAGAAATTGAGATTTTCGTATCAATAGTAGTTGGAATTTCGTTAGCATTCGTTCCATATATGACAGAGAAATCTATCAATTTTGGGGTAAGGACACCGGTAGATAGGATAAATTCAGAGAGCATCAGGAATGCAAGGCGTATATACACTGTGTCAGTAATAATTATTACTCTGGGGATGGTAGTCCTGGATATAATCCTTCACGGCATAACAGCGTTTACAGTTGCCATGCTACCAATCATTCTTATCCTTGGATTCTCTGTTTACTTTGTTGAGCATTACAGATTATTGAAAATAAAGAAGCAGGAGAACTGGTTTGCGGGCAGCAGTGGGGTTGTAACAGGACAGTTTGTTGTTGCCTCTAGAAATCTATTTCCATTCTTATACGCAGTGCCCGGACTCATTGTCATAATCCTCATCATCATAACCGGCATACTCTATTATCCCCGCATTCCCTCTGTATTTCCAACCCACTTCGGTGCCAATGGGTTGCCCAATGCATATTCCAGCAAAACTGTATTATCTGTATTTCTGGTGCCCATTATAGGTGCAATTACAACCATATTTATTATCATCCTGGCATATGCAATCAGCAGGACATCCATAAGGGAGGATACAGCGGTAAAACATGCAGGGGAAAGAACGAATATATTCCGGCACAGGATGGTACTCCTGATTCTGGTAATACCGGTATTCATGAATATCACATTTGCCCTGTCAAGCTTTGAGGAGTGGGGATTAATTCATAATTTGAACACAGCCATATTAATATCACCTGTTCTGGCAATAGTAGTTATTACAATGATTGTCTCATTCTCCACAGGCCAGGGTGGGAGTAACATCAGAATCAGGGATAATCAGAAATCTGCCGTAAATACAGAACCTGTAAATGATATAACCGATGATGACAAATACTGGAGGGGTGGTGTAATATACGTGAACAGGAACGATGGGAGAATTCTCGTGCCCAAAAGATTCGGAGTGGGATTTACATTTAATATGGGAAACCCGGTTGCCATTGCTATATTTGCCATAATTATTGCCATCCCGGTAGCTATAATAGTATCAGTTCTGCTTTTGCACTGAAAATAAAATATATAATTTGATTTTTATCATCATAGGGCTATAAGCAGTGCACCTGCAACTGATAGCAGTACCCCCATGTACTGCTTTGAACTCAATTTTTCCTTGAACAGGAATTTGCCTGAAAGTGCCAGGGTTGCAGGAAGCATAGCTACAAGGGCACCCGCCATTACAAGGAACCCCTGGGAAATTGACAGTGCATAAAATACATTCCCTGACCCGTCCAGGACTCCGGCCACCACTGCTAGCATAAGTGTAAATGATAGTTTTGCGGTGTAGTTTGATTTCTTTGCAATATTGAAGTGCCTTGCCTTCATGCGCCTGTACATAAAAAGTGCCTCAAAAGCAATGAAGGTCATTATGAAACCTGAGGTCCTTGCTATAAGCAGCGGCATTACGGATGAATGCAGGGACAGGATCGCAAAGGAAAGTGGCATATAGTAAATTCCCCATATAATATTTGCAAGGGCGGCAAGCATTAGATACCTGTTAATCTTAAAGCCGCTTTTTATAGTGACAAGCATTGAACCTATTATTATCAGTATGACTGCCGGAAGCACCAGGGACGATACAGTTTCCTTGAGAATTAAAAGGCTAAATGATATTACTATGATCTGCTGCATATTGATGGTGACACCGGCACTGCCTAGATTTTCTCCTTTCAATGATTTATAAAAGAGAATATAACCTAGGCTCAGGAATATTCCGGAGGTCACTCCCAGAAATAAAGTCGTATCCGCAATATCCAGATGAGGAGTCATGAAGATGGATAAAGCCATGGGAACTATTCCTGCGCCTATTACAATCAATGCTATATTGTCACTTTCCATTTTTCCCGTTAAACTTTTTATTAATGTATTGGACGCAGTCCAGATGATCAGAACGAAGGCAGGTATAAGTATATCCAGCATATATATCTGCGGGTTCAGTACCGTTTCGAATATATACATATGCAGAAAATGCAATGTTTAACTACTTCACAGCATGAGTTTTCCTGAACAGGCACTACTATTTTTTACCATATCATTAAACTCAAAAAATAAAAATTCCTTTTTATATATTTAAATATATGTAGAAGTAATTTGCGAATAATTTTCAGATGTTCCGGAAGCTTATATAAGCTAACCATTGGAAATACTAGTTGTTTATCTTGTAAATCGAAATATTTATATTTTGGTACTGTAATAAAATAATCATGGGATTATAAATTTATAATTGCCATTTCCCTTCATTATTTCATTTCCCAGTTTTTTATATTCACTATTATTTATAATATCCGTGCATAGACGTTCTGCTTCAATGTGTTTTCCAGTCTTTTCAAGGAAATAGGCCTTATAAAGCGGCGAAACCATACGATAAAAGAATACTCTTTTTAAAGCCCTGGATGAGAAATCCATGCTGAAATGATTTAAAACATATGGGAGATACTTCAGTGAAAAGCCATCGATGATAGCCGCCACATCCAGTGCCCGGTCACCGTATGAAGAATCAGACCAGTCGATAACGCCATTAATCCTGCTGTGCTTCCTGTTGAGTATAACATTGCCCCTGGAGAGGTCTCCATGGATTAATGAAATATCACTGTCCATCAGATCTGACAATGCAAGATCCATCAGGATGAAAATTCCATCGAAATATTCATGGCCGGTGTAATACTCCAGTGCTTTCCTGAATGAGTCTAGCAGTGATTCCTCATGCCCGATCCATGTTTTGCTATTATATATATGCAGGGATGTTTCGCTGAAAGAGCCCCTGTTAAATTGATGCATATAATCAAGCAATGAGATAAAATCATTCAACACCCCTTTACCAAGGGACTTGGCCATATCTATTGTATCTCCATGTATCATCTCATATCCTGCGAAGAACGGGTCTACCATGTGTATGAATTTATATTCCGGCAACCTGACTGTAGTACGTTTCAGGATTGAAAGTAGTTTCAACTCCGATGACAGTCTCGTAATACCACTTCCTGTTCTTGGAAACCTGAAAACTATCCTGTCGTTGATAATTATTATCCTGTTCATCCATCCAGTTTCAATGAAATAGTATTTTTTAATGTTTATTTCAGGGAAATTTTTTGCTATTTCCGAAATGTGGTTGTCTTGGAAGTCAATCATAAGACTTGATAATCTTCCTGGATAAATCTATTACGGAGCACTTAGGTCAAAACAAATAAATAAGTTATGCCGTTATCTTCCTAATGAATTATCTTTATTATAATGATACACAATCCTTTCTGAATGATTATGAGAATATAGATTTTGCAGGTCTGCTATCCAGAAACTACAGGGAATTATATAGCTCCGATCCTGGGGTATTCCTTTACAATTCATGGAAAGGTTCTATAGGTTATCTCCATAAAATAATAAATGATCTGGATAAAAAGGGGATAGTTCTGGAATATATAATTCCTGCAGGCGGAGAGAGGGCAGATGCAATCCTTATTGGAAAATCGGAAAAGCCCTCCCTTATAGTTATTGAAATGAAAGGCTGGAGGCACATGGAAAATACGGAAAGCGATTACTTTGTCAGAGCCGATGGAAAACGCGAAGTCAATCCTGTATATCAGGTTCTAAATTATGAAGGGAAGATCAAGTACGGTGTGGAGAATGCAGACAGGTTTTTCACCGATTCACTTGTGATTTTATACAACATGGATGAACATAAAATGCAGCACGAGAAAATATATTTCAGGAACAATGAAAAATGCCTTGTTGATAAACTTAGAAAAAACCTTGATCCTGGATTCGATGAAAGAACGGCATCATTGTTCATTAATGGGCGGTACATACAGAACAAGAATCTCTTCGATGCCGTGAGATCATATTATAATGACATAAAAGACGGTGCAATGAATGCCCTGGCATCAAAGGGATACGGGCTGTACAGCGAACAGCTCGAGCCTTACGAGGGCATTATAGATGATTTGCAAAATGGGATATCCAGAAATTATGTGATACACGGCGGCCCAGGTTCCGGTAAAACACTTATGGCAATAAATCTTCTTTTAAGATCAGAAACAATGGAAAAACAATCCGTGCTTGCATACAGAAACAACAGGATGGTTGAATCACTGAGAAAGATGCTGGATGGTTTAAATCCCGGGCTTTCAACCATGATAAAATATTATTCCACCGGAAGGCCAGGCAATCCGGGAATTGCCGATGATGGTTTCACTGTGAAATATAATATTGCCATATTCGATGAGGCACAGCGGATGACTGTAAGGAACATTCAAAATGCGGGGAATGTTGCGGATATATCAGTATTCTTTTACGATGATTCCCAGATACTCGGAAGAAGGGAGCAGGGCATGGCTGAAAATTTTAGAAAATATCTTGATAACCCCGTTGAGATAGAGCTTAAGGGAATGTACAGAAACGGCAATGAATATGGACAATTTGTTAACGATCTTCTGGGAGGGCAACCATCGCATCCTGATATGACCTATGAATTCAAGTATTTCAATGACATTGGTAAAATGATTGATGAATTAAGAAAGATGGTTGGTCGAAATAGGAAATCCGCACTTGTTGCTTCCTTTACTGAGGCAAAAGGTGATCTTAAAAACTCCGATTCCATGGATAACCTGCGTGTTGGCTACCCACTGTCCTCTGGATTTGATTTATATAAAAATACCAGTATCAGGATCCGCTGGCTCATGAATCCAAAGAAGGACTATGCACCTTTCTGGGTGGGCGGAGAGTCCAATAAACTGGATAGATGCGCGTCAGTGTACGGCGCACAGGGATTTGAGGCCGATTACACCGGGGTTATATGGGGTAGAGACCTTGTGTGGCGTGGCGGTAAGTGGGTGCTTGGAGACAACTGCGAGGATTTTGAAATCAAGAAATCATTTTACAGCGGCAAAAATGGGAACAGAGATTCCTATAATACTGCAATATCACTTCTGATTAACAGGTACAGGATACTATTAACCAGGGGGATACACGGGACCTATATATTTTGCGAGGACGGAGAAACTGGAAAATACCTTCATAGCCTTATTGAACAAACGAATTAATCTTTAAAATTATCATTGCCATTCTGATTATGATAAAATTCGTTGTAAATATTTTCCATATTATCATAAAATTTCCTTGCTATTATGCTCCAGTCATAATTATTCCTGACATATCCATATTCCTCCTGCCTGTCATGATCTATCATTTTCCTGTTATTTATAATCTCATTTATCCTGTTATAAAAAGATTCCACGTTCATGGGTATATATTCCAGATATTTGCCGAAGTCATCAAAGATACCCTTAAAGAAATCTCCTGCCAGAACATATAACCCAGAAGATAATGCTTGCAGAATAACCAACGAATATGAATCATTATGACTGGGGTATACAAAAATATCACATTCCCTGTATAATTTAGAAAGTTCCTCATTATTCAGCCTGCCATGAAAATTTACCGTTTTAATTTCCTTCAATTCCTCTTCAACCGGACCAGTTCCAGCTATGTGGAATTCTATTTTATCATTATTGCCAAATTTTTTTATCAGAGGAATCAATATATCGAGACCCTTACTAGTTTATGGTTTCTGTTAACTATGTTAACATCCACCTTTGGAAGTTATCATCTCTTTGATGCTTAAACTTTCTGGATATAACCCGA
>JAJZZW010000002.1 GCA_021797385.1 Thermoplasmata archaeon
CAGATATGTCCTCCAGATTTCTCTTTGAAACCTTTGTTCCACCTATCAGTACAAGAAGTCCCGCTATGAACCCTGTAATTCCTATGAACACGAATCCGAATGCCCATGAATAGGTGGCAACCAGTATGGGTAAGAGTATTGCACCAAGCGCGCCTCCACCATGACCTATTCCATCCGTTATTCCGAATCCAGAGCTTCTGGCCCTTGTAGGATAGTTTTCTGCTGTAAATGTATAAGCAACCTGCAGGTACATCCCGAGTCCAAGTGCAGCCAGGAAAGAGCCAAAATATAGGAAATCAGTGGTTTTTGTTGCCATGGATACCATACCTATTAGCCAAACCACGGTGGCCGCAAAAATAACATGCTTTCTTTCATATCTATCGGAGGTATACATCATTATCAGGGCTCCAGCTGGATAACCAATTATTGCACCTATAGCTATATATAATATTGCAGCTGCAACTGTAAATCCTATACCCTCTAACAGTGATGCAGCGTCTCCCAGAAACGCATAATTTCCTATGTACCAGAAAAACCACACTGCTATAAGAAGTGCCATACGTGTTGAGTATGGCTTTTTGAATAAGTAAAGTGTGGGAAATTTTGGTTCCTCCACGATAACGGTTTCAGGATGTGGCTCAGGAAGTTTGCCTATCTTCTTTTCGGCATTTGCCTCCATCATCTCCAGAACCTTCTCAGCCTTTGGTATATTCTTCCCCCTTGTGGCAAGCCATCTTGGGGATTCAGGTAGTTCCATCCTCAAAAATACTGCTATAAAGGCTATGATCGCACCTATCCCGAATAGCCAGCGCCATCCGGTTGTGAATGCAGGGACGAGAAAATAACCTATAAATGGTGTTACTGCCTGCCCGAATATGCCTATAAGAAACGTAAATACTGTAATTTTTCCCCTGACTGCTGAGGGTGCAAATTCGGTTATATATATTGAAACAAGATTCAAATCTGCCCCGAGCCCTATTCCAGTTATGAACCTGAAAATAGTTAGTTCCGGCACATTAAAGGAAAGCGCATCTCCCAGGGAACCTATGGCAGTTAAGGCCATTGTTAAGATCATGGATCTGTACCTTCCGAAAATATCTGCCAGACTTCCTATCATATATGATCCTATTGCATAACCTATTAATCCAACTGAAAGTGCTATAAAAAGAATTATAGAACCATGCAGATTGAATTGCTGGTCTATTGCTGGCATGGCAAGACCTATATCAGATATATCATAAAAAGTAAAGAAATATCCGAGGCCTATAATTCCGAGGAAGGCTGTGGGTAGGGACCATACTGGGATTCTGTTTTCCCTGGCAATTATATCCTTAATTTTGTCAATATTTTCAACCATAAAAATCGATGAGTTTTTGATATAAAGATTTTTTGCTTTTCATTTTTTTATATTTAAACAATTCTATTATGTTATCCATTAATATTTAATCAAGATCTTAAATATTAATACCTTAAGTAATAATGTTAAACTGAAATTTTTGTATCAATGCTTAAATAGAATGTATAAACGTATTTAATCATTGACATTTTGTTCAATTTTCCTGTACGATTTGATTAGTGTTAGATTTCCGTATATTAAATACCAAATTTTATATTTTCATTCGGTCTGTTATATCTCATGGGGAAAATATTCTACGTTTACCTGAATCAGGACGATCCTAAAAAATCTACAATGAAAAAACTCGAGAGATACCGTCTGGCAATACACATACCAATAACCAAAATTTACAGTAAACTATACCTCACGCCATATTCTGAAAATTTTCTTATCAATTCTGATAAAGAGCTCTATGAAAGGCATGGTATTGTTGTAATAGATGGTTCCTGGAACAGAATAAGCACTATAGAAAGCATAGAGGCAAAGAACGGCAGGAAACTTCCGCTACTGCTACCGGTTAATCCGGTTAATTATGGAAAACCCGGAAAACTATCCTCCCTGGAGGCACTTGCAGCGGCACTTTATATCATGGGTTATATCGACCTGTCGGATGAGATTATCTCGAAGTACTCATGGGCTCAGAATTTTATTAAAACAAACATTAACCCGCTGAACGATTATTCAAAGTGCACCACAAATGAGGAATGTATTGCCGTGCAGGAAAGTTATTTCTGAACTTTCTGCCATCTGTTATCCTTTAACTCATATAACCCTTCAGTATATTCAGATAAAATATTTTTGATCATCTGTCTGAAATTTTCCGGTACTGCAGAGAGTACATGCGTTTCGTATGGCATTATGTGAATCCCTGCAACATGATCTATTTCTGAATTTCCCTTTTCGGAAAACACGAGCTTCGATTCCGCATACCGTCTCTCATCAGGGTCAAGCCTTAGCCTAGATTTTAAAAGTCTTCGCCTGAGCAACTTTATATCCGTCTCGGTATACATTATATCCCGTGGGTCTCCCCCTGCAGATTCTATAAAAAGAAGTATGCCCAGGCATTTGGAGCATTTCCCGCATGGATAAATCACACCATTTTCTTCATGGCAGGAGTGGCATGATCGTTGCTGAAGGAACAGGTTTCTGTATCTGTCCATTAATATTTTTTCCTCAACATAGCCAGTTACCGGATAAACTATGGAGTAAACAGCACTGTTTATACCCTTATCACGGAAATAAACAGAAAGCATCCTGTTGAAATCATATGTCTGATCGAATATTCCATAATAATACTTTAAACCTTTATAATCTTCCATGTCACGGGGATCATCGAATTCATCACCCATTATAATATTCCCTATTCTATATTTCTTGATCAATGGAAGAAGCAGGAATATATATAATGGAAAGATAAAAACCTGAATAGGATAGTCATCCGATCTTATATCTATCATTTCACGTTTGATTATTTTCAGGTGTTTTAATGCTTCGTGATAGAATCTATCCGTGTTTGACCAGACTTTCATTACATTGCTGAAGTTATTCTTATAATAATCGTATGCCGTCTTAGCAGTCAGCCAGTGAGAACCGGATTCTTCAAAATAAAATGCATAATTTTTTTCCGCCATATTTATTTCATTGAATATCCCGAAAGCAAGAAGGCTCTCCTTTCCACCGGATGACATTATTGCGACTTTTTCCTTATCAGTATCCCACGGTTTTCCATCCTTTATGTTCTCCGGGCATACTAGTTCAGTTATGCCATCAGCATTTTTTTTGTTTATGTCACTTTCTGATGGTATAAATTCCGATTTAATGTAATCATATCTCCTATTAATTATCTTGTTAATGAATACTTCATGGGCATTGATGGTTATGAAATCCTTTACAAGTTTTATATCCCTTTCAGTAACAGGAAAATTCAGTATTAGTTTCCTGGAGAAATATGTGTAGTTGATAGCCGGCATAGTCAGGATTAACCCAGCCACATTCCGGTCTACCTCTATATCCTCTGCATATGTGAAAATCAATTTATAACTAAAATCATCAAGCCTTATGTATCCTGTTATCCTGCGTTTTTCAATTTTATCTATGCTGACTTCTATATTGTCGAAAGAAATTACATCATCTATGTACATTTATTCTCCTCTGGATAATGTAATAGAGATTTATAAATCTGATATAACCCCTGTAATACTTTCAAACTCCTGAAGTGGATCAAAAACAGGTATTCCATACTGTCTCTCCAGTTTTACCTTTTCATTATCTATTTCATATGGCTCCATGTTTTCTGTATTAAGCGATATTGCTATTACCTTTTTATTGGAGACCAATTCAAGTACTTTAATATACTTATCAAGGGGCTCTATTGGATATTCCGGGAATCCATCATAATATTTCCTTTTCGGTGCATGCTGAAGAATAATAGCATCAGGTCTCATTGCGCCTATAATCTCAAAACCTCCGGGATATGCAGGATGTAAAATGGATCCCTGCCCTTCAAGAAACATGTACTGAGGATGTTTCTCCTGCCATGCAATATAGGTTATGTATTCAAGGGAACCTGCAACAAAATCATTTATTATAGAGTCCATAACAACTGTGTATGGAAATCCCTGCATCCATGATGTTTGCCCCGTTCCTATTAATTCAGAGCTTTTTCCCTGCCTGTTCATTGCATCGTTCAGATATACAGCAGTTGTTCTTTTGCCAATTGCACTATCTGTTCCAAGCACAGCAATTTTTTTAGATTTTACCTCTTCAATTTTTCCCGTAAATGAATATTCATAACCATTGAACATTTTCCTGACGTCTGTTATACTGACCTTGTATTTCAGGGCTAATCTGCTGAATTCACGATCGTTACTGATATACTGATGAAGCCCGCTTACAATATTCATTCCGCTTTCAATGGCATCCGAAACAAATTTCCTGTATTCAACCGGAAGATATCCACCATCTGTGGCAACACCAACAATCATAGTCGTTGCTCCGAGATTTTTTGCCTCCTGTATTGTACTTATAATTCGTATGCCATTCTGTCTGCCCATGAGGACATATCCTGCATCCATTCCATAATATCTTGAATCTATCACGGATACAATTTCATATTTTTTACTGTATCTTACAAGTCCATTGGCAGTCTTACCATAAGTTGTTGCAAAACATCCCTCCGAGAGGATTACCGCTTTTTCCATTATTTGTCACTTCCGGTTAACACTATAACACAGCTATTATTTCCAGCATATCTCGAGGCCGCAACTGCAGCAGAAGCAGATGCAGGAAGTACTGATAAATGATCCACTTCCCTGAAGCCCCTGGACATATTTATCATATCCTCATCCGATACATATAGTGCCTTTCCACTGGTTTTATAAAGCATATCCAGTGCCCTCTGCCCATCGTAGGATCTGTATGCTATAAGCGGTTCATTGCTCTTTGTTTCTACAATGCTATCCGGATCAAGTTCCACTATTCTTCTAAATCCGTTCATGAATGAATATATTACAGGATTTCCGCCATCTGTGCTGGACGCTATAAACGATGGAACTTTATCAGACTTCCCACTTCTCCTTAATTTAAGAAAGCCGTAATATATACCATATATTGTTGTCCCGTTTCCAACAGGCACCGAAACATAATCCGGAACAAAACCCAGCTGCCAGTAAATTTCATAGGCTATTTCACTGTAGCCTGCTATATCAAGATCCTTATTTGAGGAACCCGGACTGGCATCATACCAGCCATTTTTACTGGCTTCATCCCTTATATATTCAACCATCTCTTCATATTTAAATGGTTTTTCTATTACCTCTGCACCGTATGCAGCGATTTCTGCATGTCTTGAATTTGAATATTCGGACGGAATTCCAACGACAGCTTTCAAACCCATTGCTCTGGCATAGTAAGCTATGGATGCACCATAATTTCCACATGTTGCGACAGATATTTCAGTGTAACCCTTCTCAATGGCATTCTCTACATGCCTTCTAGAAATTCTATCCTTCTGCGTTCCTGTAGGATTTATACCATCATATTTCAAGAAAAAATTACCATTACCCAGATAATTGCCTATATCATAATCCCTGATTAACGGGCTACCTGGAGGCTTATCTTCAGTTTCTATTTCCATTTTTTTCACTGGTAGTATTATAATATTAATTACTATATAAACATTGAGTATGCAATGGTTTGCCATGACATTCTCAATATTTTATGTAACAATTCCGCATGAAGCCTTTTATACATGGCTTAAATTCACATCTAGGAACTCATATCTTTATTATTTCAATGTTCATTCTATCCGCTATTATCCCTATCATATCTTTAACCCTGCCCTTTGTACCATGTGCGTCCATGAGAAACCCCCTGCATTCCGGTGTTTTCTTTACTGTATTTTCTATTTCTTCTATAGATATTGTTTCATGAATATATTTTGGAATTATGTGTCCTATGTTTATACCGTGCTCAAAAAAATATGAGCTGATCTTAGGTGCGTAATGACCGCCTCCCACCCCAACGTAGTTACTGTATTTTTTATTTTCTGCATCTATTACCGATTTTGCCATTAATTCTGCGATTCCGTCCATTTTCCACTCATTTTCGGTTGTACCGATTTCAATAAAGTATGATGGTTTTTCCAGATACGGACCATGGTGTGTTGCCTCGAATGTAATCTCAAAGTAGTTTTCATGATAATTACTTTTGATATATCTCAGGGCTCCACACATGCCCTCAGGGTCAGAAGGCACGATTACATTGTCAAAGCCACCAAGTTCTGCCTTTCTAAGGTTTCCTATAGGATGGACTGTAAGTGATTTAACGCCGGCACTGGATGAATGTTTAGATAGAAATACTACCCTTTCTACTGAATCATCCAGATTTTTCATATCACTATAAATATGAAGGTTATCAATGAAAAGAAGTTTATAATTTTTATATGTAAAGGTATCAGAATTTTCCTGTCTGAAATGGTAAATTTCAATCATCTTATTTGCCATTTCCATACTTGCACCATCCTTTCTGGATGCTATTATTAAAATCATGAAACTTTATCCGAGAATATATTATAAAATTTATTTAATTTTGTCTTAGGTAAGGTATAAATATTTAAATTTAGGTTAGTGTTTATGAAATATAAAGTAGTTTTGACAATAATAGTCGTAATGGTAATGGCCATGTCAGTATCTGCAGCTGTTCCCATTGCATCAGGCAACAATGTGCAGCAGAATGCAGTTTCTGGGAACACCGGTTCAAGTGGAATGCTTGGCAATGGAAATCTTAATGCCAGTTTTAATTCCAGTATAAATGCACATTTTAAGGATATGCATAATTACGGTGCACATTTAACATATAATGCTACCACTGGAAAAATTTCAGGGAGATTTTTAACTGCAAATTTCAAATCCGGAGTTTTTTCCAATATAACATACAATATCACATCCACAGAGCTTATCAGCAAAATGTATGCAAATGGGACATCACCCTTCGGTATGCGCATGCCGCTTATCAAGTTCTTCCAGGGCACAAATGTAATTGGAAATCTCTTTATGTACACCAACACATCATCATTCTTTGTAATGCATAACAATCCTGCTATTGAAACAAATATGCTGGTATACAACGGGACTATACACATATATGTGCCTTCCAATGCAACAATATATAATACATCAAACAACATGCAGGTTACATATTCTGCAAATGCTACCCTCAACGCGCAGGTAAATAATTCTGCCATGAATTCAAATTTTGCCTTGGATACAATGATAAACTTCAATAACATTATCAATGCAGGAAGACAGATGATAATTATTGATAACAACGGAACAATAGCAATGTTATTTGTCCACAATGGTTATTTCAATGTAACAGGCCACGAAATATCAATAAGATCTGGAACATTAGGTCCTGTATTTGTAAATATGGTTGTTCCACCAGGAATGCAAAGAGTCGCTTATAATAAAACGGTTATGCATGGAATAATGAAGGGAATTGTTTCCTCAGAAATAGATTTAAATATGGTTAATGGGACAATGAAAAACAGCACTATATACTACAATTCCTCAATTCACATGGTATTTACCGGTAAGACATCTTCAACAGTATCATTCGATGTGAACTCATCTGTTAATCACCATACAATAGTAGCCATATTCATAGGTAATAACGTTACCAGGAATACTGGTCATGAATATGTGAAATTCGATGGAACAATATTATCATTTGTCAGTGTTTCAACTCTAATGAATGAAACAAGCAACACCCATGCTTATTATTCCTATGTCAATAGCTCATCTGGAATGTACGTACTCGTTTATATACCGCACTTCTCCAATCATATCATAGATGTATCAGATGTCCCATTCAAGGCAGTTAACAATTATATAGAATATTACATTATTGGTGGTGTTATTGCAGCACTTGCAATAATCGGAGTGGCAGCCTATACAATAAAGAAGAGAAAATAAATTTTATTTTTATAAAATATGGGTAGTCCTATATTCCCTAGAATATTAGACAATTCTCATATTTATTAATTTGAAATATTATTGGCATGCAGAAAAGCATACAATATACTGTTAATTATAGAAAGGTTAAATAAAATAATTTCAGGAGATATAGTAAGGAACACGCAAATGTAAAGATTATGAAAATAATTATCATTTCTAAGTTTTATAATGTTGTGTTTTATGTTGTTTGTAGAAATGTAAAGTAATAAATATTACAGAAATCAAAATGAAAGTGAATAAGATTAACAGATATTTAAACACTATCTGATTTTCCATTATACCATAAATTGATATTATAATACCTAACATTGCCTCAATAAACATGAAAATTATTCCTACGAATAGACTGTATTTGTATATTTTATTTTTGTTCATTATTTATCACTGAAATTAAACCCATGAAGGAAACCATGGGTCTCCAGTAGGCCAATCACAAGCATAGCCCATACTTATCCAACCACCAATTACCCCCAGAGCAGCAATAACCACAAAGAATATGGGCCACGCTAACCCACCGGTGCCTATAACCAACGCTGCTCCACCAATTAAACTTATAGCTGCACCTATCTCTAGTGCTACACTTAAATCACACATCCAGTTCCAATCTATTGCTATTCCTACCGTCTTATTTATCTCCATATTTTTTATATTGTTATCTGTAGACTTTAACATATTACTCATTGCCAATGCTATGTATGAGTATTCTATACCGAATTTATGCAGTGTATTATCTGTCGAGAACATATAATTGATTGATATTAATTTTATACTGTTTATTAAGTTTTTCATTTCATTATTATATGTTGATTTATAGTCAAGTGTAAACTCATTGCCGAGGAGTATTTTAGATGAATTGATTGGTACTATGTTTGCATATATGTATGAAACGTTTTCTGAATTATTGCTGTATATTATATCGCCTATTTCAACCCTATAATCCTTGAATGTATCTGTGAATGCTATTGTATACTTTATATCTGAATTGTTATAGCACTGTAGAAGATAGTTTGTATTGTTTGTTCCTGTATAGCTGTATCCTGATGCCTTGAGTGTATTGTTTTTTATGTCCCTGTTCTCATATGCCCTTACACTGTTTATTGATTTGCTGCTTATTTCCCCATACTGTATATTCCCTGACTGTGAGATGTCGAAGTTGTTCATGTATGTTATATTGCCTATTTTAACATATTTGGTAGTGGCAGTATGGTTATTTATAATATCAGAATTATTATGGTCAACATTGTCTGAAAATGCCATCATGACAAACAAAAGCACTATAATTATTGATAGTCCTATAATATACTTTTGCTTCTTATAAAATATAACACATAGATATATATAAAGTTTTGGTATAAATATCTGTCATAATAATGAACAATACGTATATATATTATAACTAAGTAGAGAATATTATAAAATATCACATCCGTAAAAAGGAAATGCAATGAATAGAACCAAGTTAATGATAAGACAACTAATAGATTATTGAATATCATGTATTTCAATGACCATGAATAGTCAAATCAATAATAAAATAAGATGGGCTACCGAGATTTATAAAGGAATTAACATAAGATGTTATAATTATCTATAATTAACAGTAAATAGTAAAAATTGATATAGTATATTTTATAAACTAAAGATAAATATACCTTTTTATATTATCTACTTAATGATAAACAAAAGCGATGAATTTTTGGAGGATGCACTTTTTATAAGGGAACTTGCAATGAAGCATAATAAGTTTTTTGAGGAAAGCATACCTCTCATAGCATCTGAAAATATAATGAGCCCAATGGCAATGGAAATGCTTCTCACAGATCTCGGATTCAGATATGCTGAGGGCCTGCCGCATAAAAGATACTATCAGGGAAATCAGTTTGTTGATATTATAGAAGATAAGGTGACAGATCTTGGAAGGGCATTGTTCAATGCAAAGTATGTTGACCCCCGTCCACTTTCAGGAACCAATTCTAACATGGCGGTATTGTACGCATTTACAAAGCCAGGTGATACTATAACTACGCCTGCATTATCCGGTGGTGGCCATATAAGTTCTGCGCCATTCGGTGCCGTCGGGTTCAGGGGATTGAAGACGGTTAATTATCCCTTTGATGTTGATGAAATGAATATTGACATTGACGGAACCATAAAGGTTCTGAAACAGGTTAAACCAAAACTGGCATGGTTCGGTCAGTCTGTCTTCCTTTTCCCGACCCCACTGAAAGAATTGAGGGACACATTTAATGAAATCGGGTCTACGGTCGTCTATGACGCAGCACATGTTCTCGGTTTAATAGGGGGAAAGCAGTTCCAGGATCCACTGAGAGAGGGCGCACAGATCCTTACCGGAAGCACGCATAAAACACTTCCAGGGCCACAGCATGGCATAATTGTCGGTGAAACAGACGATGAGAAATGGAAAAAGGTACAGCGCGGCGTATTTCCAGGTACTTTGAGCAATCATCATTTAAATGCTATGGCAGCTCTGGGAGTTACCCTTGCAGAACATCTTGACTTCGGGGAATCCTATGCAAAACAGATAATTAAAAATGCACAGACACTGGGTTCTGAATTGAATAAATACGGTTTCAAAGTCCTTGGAGAAAAAAATGGATTTACAAAATCCCATACACTTGCAATTGATGTTTCAAAGAACGGCGGTGGCAAGGAAGTTGCTGAAAAACTTGAAAGCTGCAATATAGTACTGAACAAGAACCTGCTTCCATACGATGACAATAAAAAATCAATGAACCCCAGCGGGATAAGAATAGGAACACAGGAAGTAACCAGAATAGGTTTCAAAGAGTCCGATATAAAGTATCTTGCAGAATTGATCAGCGATATAATCATCAAAAAGAAAGACCCGGAAGCTATGGCTGAAAAGGTAAGGGACTTCAAATCTCAGTTCCAGCAGGTTCAATACTGTTTCGGGAAATTAAAACCATATGAATATATAGAACTTTTTAAATAATAATTTTATAAAATTTAATATTTTAATATGTTTTGATAGGACGGTACAGATTATCCCTTTCAACAGGAATCATATTTAATTGTTTTATGGAATTAATTATATAATCCTTTCTGAGATTACCCACCTGCTTTCCCGTTGCAGGTATAACCTTTTCATCGTATATTGTACCTCCCCAGTCATTCGCACCGAAGAGTATAGCCATCTGGGCCATCTGCATGCCATTTGTGAGCCATGAGCTCTGTATTACCGGCAAATCCTTATTGAAAACTATCCTTGCAATAGCAATATTTTTCAGGACAGAAACACCTCCGGACCTGTATTTATAGCCTTCCTTTGCAAGCTCGGTATTTCCTGGCTCAAAATTCCACGGTGTAAATGATAAAAATCCATGATACTTTTTCTGTAATTCTAAAATAGAAAGAAGATGATGTGCCTTATCCATTGAAGTCTCAAGATGACCAAACATCATAGTTGCAGATGTATGTATTCCAAGCTTATGCGCCTCTTCCATGATTTCAAGCCACTGCCTCCCGCTTGCTTCCGGCCTCCCCATTCTTTTTCTGACATTTCCGTCAAGTATCTCACCACCTGCACCCGGAATGGTCTCAAGACCGCTTTCCCTCAATCTGATCAGAAGGTCCTTTACAGGAATATGTGCCTTTAGAGATATAAAATGTAGCTCAGAAGTGGAAAGGCCATGTATTCCAAGGCCAGGAAATTCCTTTCTTATTCTCTGGAATAATTCAGTGTAATATGAAAGATCAAGAAAAGAATTAACTCCGCCCTGTATGAGCAGCTGCTTAATCCCGTAAGGTTCATAGTATTTTTTTATTTCATCAATTACGCCATCTACGGATAATGTATATGCATCACTATCCGTCTGTGTCCTATAAAACGCACAGAAGTGGCACCTCACATTGCATATGTTTGTATAATTGAGTATCAAATTTGAAACAAACGAAACCTTTTTTCCAGATATTCCGTCCGTTATTGATCTCGCAAGGTGTCCAAGGTCTCTCAGGCTGGCTGAATCGTAAAGATATACAATTTCATTTTCATCCAGCGTCTCATCATTCTTTATTTTATTTTCAATGTCATCCAGGTAACTGTAAGAAATCATAATTATAATATAGCTTTATAAAATAAATATATTCCCAATTCAATGGCCTGCAATTTTTGCTTTATATTCTCCGGATAAGCCTTCTATAAATTCTATGGTTCTCATTACAGGGTCATTGAAAGAATAATCTATATTTCTGTAATATTCACGCATGACCTCTTCTTTGACATTGAATTTCATTGAATTTGATTTTACAGCCTCTTTAATGTATTTTTTAGATTCTTCTATACGTCCATTCAGGTAGTTTACCATGCTGCTGTCTACATCTGTGTCCTTAAGTGCAACAGCAACGGCATAAACAGGGTACATATTATACTGTTTGGAAAATTCAAGGCCAATATCCATAAGTATATTCAAATTACCGGAATAGGCTTCTATAGCATTGTCTCCTATAACCAGTGCATAATCTGCTGTCTTCGACAGATTAATTGCATCTGTATATTGTGATTCATTGATCTGATATGGTATCCCCATCCTGTCCAGCACCAGTTTCATATACAATTCCGTGGTTTTTGTCAATGATGTAACATTTACGTTTATGTTTTCTTTCAAATAATTGAGCCTGGAAACCAGGAGTGTGGATACTGTATTTGCACGGGAATGAATATTAATGCTCTTTACAAGCTTCAATTTATCCCTATTATTTATAAAAGAAACAAGCGATACCATACCTATCTCTATCCGGCCTTCCAGCACGTATTTCAGGTTTGTAGCTGCACTGTTTCTTACTGTTTCTCCTGAGGGAAAAGCCATATAAAGTGGGTCAGAATGTGATAAATTAATGAGCCCTATCATTTCAGTAGTACTCCTTGATGTTGTAAAATGTATCCCTGAGTGCAGGCACTTTTCCTATTTCCTCTACAAGGTGGTTAAGTTCCTCAACGCTTCCTGAGTTTTTTCTGTTTGTTGCACCGAAGACCTTTTCACTGAATGCCGTACCAACAAGGTCACTTCCCCCAGACATCAGGGCAACCTGGGCAAGTTCCTTTCCCAGGGCAACCCAGTAAACGCTGATATTCTTTATGGATTTACCCAGTATTGCCCTTGCCAGTGCGTATACTTTTATGTCCTTATCTCCTGATGCGGGCATTGTCACTTTTCCCATTTTATACAGTGGTGTATTCTCAATACTGAATTTCAGCGGTATGAAGGATAAAAATCCTGGCTGTTCAAGCTGATTGTCCCTCAGCCTTATCATATGGTTAATTATATCACCATAATCCTCCACCGTTCCATATGTCATCGTGGAATTGCCCTTGATTCCCAGGCTATGGATCAGCTTCGCATCTTCCAGCCACTTCTCCCCTGAAATTTTCTCCGGAGTCGTTATCTGTTTCCTGATGTTTTCATTGAATATTTCCGCACCGCCGCCTGTATGCGCATCCATCCCTGCTTTTCTGAATCTGTCTATAATTTCAGGTATCGAGTTGCCTGTTGTTCTGGCTATAAAGTCTATTTCAGGTATTGTGAACGTTTTTAAGGTTATATCAGGAAGTATTTTCTTGACTTCCCTGAATATATCTTCATAGTATTCAATACTCAAATCCGGATTGAACCCTCCAACAATATGTATCTCCGTAACATTTAGTTCCCTAGCTTTTAAAGCTTCATTATGCACATCTTCTACCGATAATTCAAACCCTTTTTCTGGATTATATTTCTTTATTTTATAAGGAACATAATAAGCACATATGGGACACGATGCAGTGCAGTAATTTGAATAATTTATGTTGTACGAAACAGCATAGGACACCCTATCCCCAACCTCCAGTGATGTCAGGGAATCACCGAGGGACATTAATGAATATATATCCATATCAAGTAATTCCCCTGCATCCTTCTCTGTAATTTCTTTGCTTTTCAGGTAATCATACCAGTAATCATTATTATAAGCCATTGACATAAGTAATATATTGTGACTAAAAATAAATAATTATTCATATTTTATAATTTTCCGTATTTTGCTGTTATATCTTACTCGACCAGTGTCTAAGATGTCTAGAAAATATATTCTAGATGTATTACAAAAAGTATGGCAATTACAGGAATAACAAACAAGATTAGGAATATTATGGAGGATAAATAGTAAATATTCATTGCTTTTCTGATATCTTTGGTTTCCGGCTTGTTACCGTTGCTGTTTATTATATACTCACCATCTTTTTCAAGCACTACATTGAGCACAAGTGCCATGGCACCCATGCTGTAACCAGCATTCAGACTATCTGTTGTATTAATAACCATAATTTTTCTATTGCTATATCCAAGCATTATGGCGCTTATCCTGAAAATTACAGGAGTTATTCTTGATCCAAAGAAATTTATTATGGAATCTCCAGTAGCAGTACATCTGCCCAGTTCATAGTTCTGTGTATCCCTGTAGGCAACATTGGAATCCATGGTATTGATAATTCTGGTAACAATCGCTCCTGCAAGTCCAAAAAAAGCATAGAAAAATAACGGCGTCAAATATCCATCAACAAATCCCTCAGCTATTGTCTCTATCGATGCGGAGGCGAGACCATGGGCGTCCATGTCATTTACAGGTCTTCTTACAACCATGGCCGTAAAATATCTTGCGGATTTTAAATCGTTGTTTTCTAGTGAATCCGTTATCTTTTTAATATGCTTACCCATTGAATTAATTGAGAAGGTACTTTTCAGAAAATATGCATATACTATGATAAAAATTATTAGCATTACTGTATTTTTCGGACGATATAAAATATATATGATTATTATAACAGGAAGTGTATTGATGATAATTACAGACAGCAGGAAAATGCAACCTGACAAAATTTTGTTTTTAAATTTACTGAAATATGGTTTAACTCTTGCTATAATCTTTCCTGTGATCACCACAGGGTGTATAATATCAGGGGGTTCACCTGCAACAGTATCCAGAATAACCGCAATGACAAGAGTCAATATGAGTAGCTCAGCACCGTTTATCATAATATCAGTTTTTCAATTTTTTCCATGTCCATATTATCTGTGAAAAGCTTTGCGCCATATGCCACATTATCGTCAAGGGTTCTATGATAATCTGGCACTTCCATTTTTAATATTTTGTTAAGGAAGTGTCTGTTTTCAAATATACCATGAATATTGGTTCCATAAACATTCCCGTTTACAGACCCCTCGGGTTTGCCATCAACATAGGCAAACGGTTTCTCATGGTTTTGTACAATCTGGCCATAATGGATTTCATATCCTTCTTCACCAGGGTTTTCACCGAAAATCGCAGAATTCAGGGTGTAGTTTACTTTTCCAGTCTGTTTTTTATCCATATATTCTGTTTCAATATCGAGTATTCCCATGCACGTTATTTCAACATTATCTGACTCCACCTTTTTTTTATCTACAATTCTTTTACCAAGCATCTGGTATCCCCCGCAGATACCAATTATTATTTTTGTTCTATAAACGCTTTTCAATTTTTTCAATATCCCATTTTCTTCCATATACTGTAAATCTTTCCCTACGAGTTTTGAACCGGGTAATATTATTGTACTACATTCATCTATGGCATTAACATTGGATGCATCCACATATGTAAATCCTATGTTAAGTATATTTAATGGGTCTAAATCACTATAATTCTCCATATACGGATATTTAACAACACATATCTTACTATTCTGTATTATAGATTTTGAGTAATTCATGGAATCCTCGCCAGGCAATGATAGTTCAGAATATGGTATTACGCCTATTACACTTTTTCCGGTCAAGCGTTCCAGTTTTTCTATGCCATTACGAAGCAGGGACACATTGCCCCTCATCCTGTTTATAACTAGATATTTAACAAGATCACTGTTTTTCATCAGTTTCACTGTCCCGTAAAGCGATGCAAATACCCCACCACGATCTATATCAGAGATAAGTATTGCAGGTGTTTTAAATATATTCGATACAAATATATTGGCAAAATCCCTGTCCTCCATGTTTATCTCCGCGGCAGAACCTGCTCCCTCGGCTATAATAATATCGTACTCTCCTGAAAGTTGCTTCAATGATTCTCTTATAATACTTTCTGCATTGGATTTTAGATATTCATAATACTCCAATACATGTAATGAACCTATAGACCTACCCTGAACTATTATCTGGGACTTCCCCATCCCTTCCGGTTTGATGAGAAATGGATTCATATACATGGATGGTTCAGACCTAGATGCAATTGCCTGCAACCACTGCGCTCTTGATATTTCTGATGAATCCTCGAGGGATACTGAATTGAGTGACATGTTAATAGCCTTGAATGGGGCAACACTGTAACCCTTATCATAAAAATATCTGCAGAGTGCCATAGCCATTGTACTTTTACCCGAATCCGATGCTGTTCCCAGTATCTGTATCATTTTAATCATGCCTATCACCTATGTATTCCCTTATAGATCTGATCAATACAGTGTTCTTCCCGTGTTTTTTTATACTTATCCTGATATAGTTAATACCGAATTCCTGGTAGTCATCCAGCAACCTGATCATTATTTCCCTCTCCGCAAGAAATTTTTTCATATCCCGTCCATTAATTCCTGTAGGAAGCTTGAAAGTTGCGAAATTTGCCCTGGGAGAGCCAATAAGTTTTATATTTATACTTTCCATGGATTTAATTACATAATTCCGCTCTTTTTCTACGATTTCTGGAATACCGTTAAAATTCATATTACAGGCTCTTAAATACAGCAGTGCAGGCTGGCTAATCCTCCATGGCTCCAGATTTTTCTCTATTCTGCTTATATTATTATTCGATGATATTACATATGCCAGCCTGAGGCCAGGCACAGAAAGTATTTTTGTCAGAGACCTGCCTATTATAAGATTTGGGTATGATTCAATAAGTTGTGCCTCATCTAGTTCCCGGTTGTTTACAAACCATATAAAAGATTCATCAAGGAATAGTCTTGCATTCTTTTTTACACAGATATCAAGAATTTTTATGATATTTTTTTTATTCACGATTTGACCAGTAGGATTGTCAGGGTATACCAGGAATAATGTGTCAAAGCTATAATTTTCTATTATTTCCGGATTTTTATTAATAACATCAAAGGGTAGGATAATTCTATGTGCGGCTGTTGCGGCATACATATATTCTGTAAATGTTGGTGAGATTACTATTACATTGCCATCAAGGCCGGCCATATAATTATGTATAAAGAAGGTCAGTCCTGGAATTATTGTAACATTTTCATTTTTAAATTTATGCTCCGAAACAATGGATTTATAAAACTCAAGATTAACTTCCGGATAATTTTTTATATATACACTGTTTATTTTCATATTCCTCACCTGAATAAAATCATTCATGTTAGCAGAGAAATCCAGTACAGATTCCGGTTCTTTCCAACGTTCTCGCGCAAATTTGTATATATCTCCACCGTGCATTTTTCTTTATGATTATTTATTATATAATTTTATACGGACTATTTTCATATGTTGGATTTATCAGGATAAGAAATTTATCTATAATTATATACTGCAGAATACGCATCGTACGTATTATAGAATTTCTGTAGCTAGCAGTTCATAGTAATACTTATATAGTCTTTTTAAATACAAATCTCAACTACAGATTTATGAAACGGAGTATTATTAGTCCGGTCATAACATCTGCAATAAGATATCGAAGTGTTAGCATGACGGACCTTTTGGAAGATTTTGAAACAAAAAAAGAGGCAATCAGAGATGAAGTAGAACTCCATATTAAGAAGCGAGATGAAGCCAATGCAGAAGCGCAAAAATATGCTAAATTACGCGATGAGTTAAATCAAAAAACTCACGAAATGCGCGAGCAGGCTAAGGAGAAGATTGCTGAAAAAAATGATTTAATTGAAAAAATCAAAACACTGCGCGACGAGAAAGAAGTTCATTATAAAAATCTGTCCGAATTAAAAAAGAATTTGAGGGAATATAAATCATCTATTGGAACAGGTATGGACATAAAAGATATAAAAGCCAAGGAAAAAGAACTCCAGTATCTTGAAAAGAGGCAGCAAACCACAGAGCTTAAGAAAGAAGAAGAGAATAAAATGATAGTTGAAATAAGAAGGCTCACAAACGAAATAAAGAAATCAAAAATTCAGAGAGAGGAGGAACTTTTAAAGAACGATACCATAAAAGAGCTTACAGATAAGATTAATGAGGAACGAACAAAAGGGGAGGAATATAAAAAACAGATAGAAGACCTCTCTAACAGAATCTCCCAGCTCAGTGATGAAATTAATGAAGAACTTCAAAAACTTGATGAAGTCCGTAAAGAAGCTGATGAAAAACACGAAGTATTTATTAAATACAGTCAGGAATCAGAGGCTGAGCATGCTGCATTCATAAAGGCCAAGGGGGAGCTCAAGGATATGGAAAAAGCCATATTCTCAATTAGAAATAAAACCAAAGTAACCAGGAAGAAAGAGAAGGAATCTGAACTCCAGGAACGGGCATCAGAACTTTATGAAAAGTTCAAGACTGGGGAACAGCTTACAACAGAAGATCTTTTAATACTCCAGAAGGCCGGCTTCCTGTAAGTATGAATGGCAGATACTTAGGTATATTATTAATTCTAATAGGTTTTATCATTTTAATATTTCTGGCACTGAAAGGTCTTGTACAGGTAGGTCTGTTTTTATTTATTCCATTTGCAGTGAGTAGTACACCATTGACCATAATACCATTTCTATTGATTTTTTCCGGAGTTGCCCTATATTTTATTTCATCACCGGTGATAGATAGGGATAATTGGCATGATGAAAATTATCCTGAAAATAAAGAAAAACATATTGGTGGTTTTATTATGATAGGCCCCGTTCCCATAATATTCGGCAACGATAAAAAACTAATTTATATATCAATTATCGTTGCAGTTTCCATTATAGTGATTTACATTATCCTAGCATTCAATCTTCTATGATTTTGGATGCAAGGGATACATTATATATCCTTGATTTTCCCATTAAATCCATGTCTGGTGCTATTATGCTATCAAGTATTTCCGAATCTTCTCCGATTACGCAATTCCTCATTATGACCGAGTTTTTAATTTTAGTACCGGACTTAACTGTTACATTTTCCATGAGTAGAGAATTTGTTATTTCTACATTGTTCTCCAGTAATGCATTATTATAGATAGCTGAACGGTTAATAGTAACGTTATCGCCCGTTTTTATACCTGTTCCTGTATAACAACGATTTACATTGGCTTTTTGCAAACCACTTATATCCATAATAATGTTCTTTCCTTTTATAAAATTTTCAGTATAGGTTTTTCCGTATTTTTCAACCATTATCTGATTTGCAATTATCAGATCGTTTGGTCTTCCCGTGTCAAGCCACACTCCCTTTCCCATGTAACCATATATGTCAATATTGTTTTTCATAAGCTCCGGAAAGAGGTCTCTTGCAAAATCGTATGGAATCCCTTTAATATAATCCATAATTTCCGGCTCTATTATGTATATACCGGTATTAGCTATATGAGAAAACGTCTGGTCCTTATCCGGTTTTTCCAGAAATCTAATGATTTTGTTATTTTCTAACTCTACTATTCCAAATTGCCTTGGATCTTCGACTTCGGTAAGAACTATTGTTATTTTCGCTCCCATGTTTTTATGGAATTTAAGTATATCTGCTATATTAAAATCGGAAAGTATATCCCCGCTACCAACGATAAAAGTATCATCGATAAAATTGGAAACAAATTTAACACCACCAGCTGTACCCGCCGGCTCTTTTTCAACAGAAAACAATATGGTCTGGTCATCATGCCTGTTCTCTATTATACTCGTGATAAGCGAGCTGAATTTATAACCTGTTGTCACAATTACATCCTTAATGCCTGCATTATAGTAAGAATCCAATAGGTATAGCATGCATGGCTTTCCTGCTATGGGCACAACTGGTTTTGGGATCGAATATGTTATGGGTCTGAGCCGTGTACCCTTCCCACCGGCCATAACCACTGCTTTTACAGTCATAAGATTGAATAATACGGGCATTTATATTATTTTGCATCCATAAGTAAACTTTAATTATTCAAATTTTAATACACTTTATATGACTTCTAGCATGCCTGATCCAGAAACATATCCACTAAAACCAAGATCAACAAGGAAAAAATGGTATGCCGTTATAATAGTTCTGGTTCTCATTCTCTCTTCATTAGCCATTCTCTCATTGTTACATCCCTCCAGGCTGGAACCCGAAATTTCAGTCGATGTAGCACCCAATTATATTACGGTCGGACAGAATTATACTATAACCCTTAAGGCGGACGAATCATATAAAGATGTTACCATTGAATGGGGCGATAACAACCATACAACTCTTAATTATACTGGGATCTCTTTATCCACCTCACACGTGTATTCAAGCCCAGGTATATATTATATAAGCTACTGGGCCAATTTTTCTTCAATTATTTATAAATCCAATACATATATTCCCGTATATGTGGAATCCTCACACATTTCAAATAGAACAGCATCAGGCATAATTTCGATTGTGAATTCAAGTAAGCCCTCTGTTGTATTAAACTCAAATATTTATTCTCCAGGCACATTGCTTAATATAACATTGGGAAACAGCAGTTGCCCTAATAATTCAACATTTACAATAAAGAAGCAATCATTATCAGAATACAAGAACTGGACTAATCTTCCCAGTGCACCCTTAAATTCTACTTTTAATCTCAAACTTTCAGAAGGATATTATATACTCAAATTATCCACTATTACAGGCAACGGAACAGAAAATTACACAACCTATTATTATATGGATATACCGGTAAATCCTAATGCTACATTATTTATTACCACCATATCTGATTCCATTGTTGTTGATAGTCTGACCCCATTCACAAACCTAAATCCGCAGGAGGCATGCACAGCAGGGGATCTCCAAATACTTTATAACACAGAAGAGTTTCTTGTCGGAAACAGCACCTCGGGATACTTCCCTGAAATAGCTTCCAGCCTTCCGGCAAAGAATGGAACGAGTTATACGTTTAATATAAGCCATAATGTAAGATTCCAGAATGGCCAAGCCGTGACTGCATACGATGTGTACTATTCCCTTGTTATGGATTTACTTCTTGAAAATAAATCACCCCAAACCCCGGGGTGGATTCTTGCACAGTATCTCCTGCCCGGGAATTATCACAAAACAAATAATTACACAAATATAATGAACGCAATCACGTACAATAAGAAAAATGACACAGTAACGCTCAATTTTACAGCCAATTTGAGTCTTAATAGGGTATGCAGTATCCTCTCCTCACCCGGGACTTTCATCTCATCGGCAGCGTATCTTGCACATAGCGGTGAGATCATATCATTTAACCAGAGTGGCTTTCAGACATTTAAAACAAAAAATTCAAGTTATAAAATGCAGAACGTACTTTCCAATGGTCCTTATGAAATAGAGAAATCTGTTCCCGGAAGCTATATCACACTGGTTCGCAATCCAGATTTCATAGGCAACACTTATAATCCTTTACCCAAAATAGATTCTATAACAATACAATATAAAAACAGTTATTCCTCCATGTATCAAGATATGAGATTTAATACATCCCAGATCGCAACATTTCCTTCTTCATATCCCTATATATCGAGCATCCCTGGGATATCTTTTAACGTTACTTATAATATGACAACTATATATAATTTTAATTCAAATATAAATGAAACCCTTTTGGGAAAATATGTCACAGACAAAAATATTCCCTCTAATTTATTTTCAAATATTACAGTACGTGAAGTTTTCTACAATGCATATCCCGGTCATAATTTAACACTGGCTAAAAGCCTCTGGAATTCTTTTATAAATAATGTAACAGCGGACAAAAAATACGGATTAACGAAAACGTCACTATACCACAACAGTTCACTGATAATCCCAATATTTACAGAATCCGGAATTTCCGGACCTAATATATTACAATTTTCTTCCAACCTGGCTAAAATCATAGGAAATGGATCCAGTTTCCCGATTATCCTGGAATCTGAATCATTTATAAATACCCACATTTCACAGGGGATCAATCCAATGCCATTATATGAAGAAATCCTACCTGAAATGAACAATTCAATGTATTACTCCTATCTTGGAAACACAATGAATTTCACACACCCATATGATAACGGTTTTTATAATTACACATTTAACATCACAGATAAAAATCAATCAGTTATAATGGATCACCTCAATGCAAATATAAGTGTATTAATCCATAATTTTAATGTTACAAATTTGAAAAACGTAAAAAGACTTCTGGATAATCTTTATATGTATATATCCCCGTTACCAGGAACCTTTGAATTAAGAGTTTATTCACAATCATATATAATGATGCATATAGCAGTGACACCCTCAGGAATAATACTGTTCAATAATATAAGCACATGAATTTACAGCATTCAGATCATATTTCTATTATTTTATCGAATAGTTTATCAGCTTCCTCTGTTAAATTATCGTGTGAGCACAAATATAAAGAGGTGATGGGTTGCAGTGATTTCATTCTTTTGATATATTCTGAAATTTCTATCATTTTCTCCGGATACAGAGACATATCTGTAATTATTAAGGATTTTTCAGTAATAAAACCTATCCCAGTTATAAATTTATAAATGTTGGATATGGGAATTTCTGAAGGGAATTTGTGGTACACTTCCACGTCAAATGGGATACCCATAAGATTGATCTCCTTTGCCATATTTTCTATTAATTCATATTTTAGCACGCCTTCACTGTAAGCACGGGTAAGGTTCAGATTCATAAAATCAAAATCATGCCCAGCACTGCGCTTTAAATTTTTTATCTCTTTGTAAAATCTTTTCTTTTTCTGCATTTCAATAATTGATTTTTTATATTCATATGTAAGCAATTCTAAATTCAGTCTGTATTTATAATAATCTCTAAGAATCACCATATCGGCTAGATTCACACCGGTTTTTCTACCTATAATCAGGTAAGTTAATCTATCTTTCCTGTCGGAACCACCGGACAGCAATGTTTTATAAATCTCTTTATATATGCCAATAATTCCAAAATCACGGCATATTGAAAGTGTAAAATATTTCTTTTGATCCGATGTGTCAAAATTATTTATAACACTCTCTATGTCACTGGATTTTATCATCTCTCTTCTTATTACAGAATTAATGACATCAACCCTGGTTTCATAGGGTATGAAATCGAGAAACTGATTATAAATATCAATTCCGGGGTCAAATAAGTCCAGTGGATTTGAGGGTATACATAGTACATCATTCAGAATATGCGAGGTCACACCAATTCTGTTCCCCCTTATTCTAAATTTTTTTATATTTGAAATGAGTTCAATTAAATCAGTTTCATCGTGTATAACCGATCCAGAATATCTGTATCCTCCAAAAATATCAAAAGTGAAAATTCCAGTAATCAGTGAAATATTTTTATTATTGGAGGCCAGTAAAACTTCACAGTTCCTATTTATGTTCAATGAAATATTATCAATAAGTTTCCTATCATCTGCATATATGCCAAAATTTTTAAAGGAAAGAACCATATTTCTATTAAAATTATCCCGTATTTGAAATCACCCCCTTTATTTCGTAGCTCAGTAGTGCAGTAAATCCGATAAAAACAGTTATGAATAAAAGCGGGAATATAACTATCCACCAGACACCAAAAAATACGAATGTATTTACATTTCCACTTAAATACATAATATTCCCGATATCAACTACAAATGGATTTTTAAAGTAGAATCCAAAATACGTTATAATAACAACAATTCCACTGATTGCTCCCATATCTGTCAAAATATATGGAATAAAGGCAAATAATTTCCACAACCCCCCATAATGGGAATTTCTATTTTCGTATTCTGATACCTCAATATATCTTATAATATAGAACGGAAACCATCCTACTGATATTGCAATTATTATTCCCGATTCACTTGGTCTCGCTACATATAAAATCAGTAGCATAATTAAAAGATAGGGGGCGGTTGTCAAAACTCTCACTATGTAAAATATAATTTTCTTTAAAATACCCCCTATATAATTTGTCAGAAAACCAATTGATACACCTACCAAGGAAGAAATGGCAAGTGATGCAAACATTATTGTAAAGTCAAATTTTAAGGACCCGATAAGTGCGGGCAATATTGATATACCGTAATATGTTGTTCCAAAGTAGTTCCACCATCCCTCGTTTAAAGTAGGCTTAGAAGGTATAACTGATGCCGTTTTCTTGAATACAAGTAGTGATGAAAGTGTATTTACTCCAAGATAAGATGGATAAACAATATCCGAAATAAATGCATATATATAAAAAAATATAAACGCTAGACTTATACCTATGAGCAAATTCCTTGAATCAAATTTCATTTTTTCCACCGTTGTTTATTATATCTATAAATAAACTAAATATTAGTGCAATGATGGCCAGAATAAACAAACTGTATATCCCACCCATTATACCATATTCATAATCAAGAAACGAATAGATAGCAAACTCTCCTGTGTTCATATAAGAAAATATATAACTTACGATAATCATCCCACCCATGAATATAACAAATACCGATTTCAGCTCCCTTAGCACCCTGGTCCTTATTCCCCTTTTTATAAAAATTATATAATTATCCATGAATGCATTCCTGGTAATCCCAGCTTTCATATATTTTTTATTGTATTCTATGGATGTTTCATGGCTTATATAAACACTCAAATAAATAACTGTGGGAATAAACATGGAAAAAAACGGAAGTGCCATATGATCTAATAAATCTATAAATATGGATAATGATCCATGTAAGATGCTATCTATTAAAATGATATTTGTTGGTTTAGTTATATAAATTCCGTTTCCTGTTGAAGATATCCAGCTATTCAATGCAGTAGAACTATTAGAAAGTATACCATGTGTGGGAAACCATCCCAGTACGCCAGAAAATATCGCAAGAAGAACCAGGCCGGAAACAAGATAGAGAAATAATAGTGGGAATATATTCATATTCAATATCTTGGTAGTCTTAAACGCAGTTCCCGAGTACAATCCGATAAAATACGAAACTGCATAGGATATAGCAAATGCCACAGTTAAAAACAAAATAGTTTCTGGTAGTGTAATTGATACAGCACCTAGAACAGTACCAGAATAAAAGGATGTGCTAGTATATCCAACATTTCCCGTAAGAATTGCGTATATAAAATAAAAATACTGAAATACAATATTCTGATGCAAACCTAGTATTTTTATGGATTTCCCTGGAAAATCATTTCCTACAATTCTTGTTGGTACAAATTTGAAAACAGCAAACAAAAGTATGGTTAAACCTATAAATATGATTAAGTATTTTATGAAAAGTCCTTTTATCTTTGTCCACTGCATTATAACATACCGATTCAATAGTTAAATTTAAATGTTTATGTCAGACATATTCTGATTATTATCATTTGTCTGTATCCTGCCAGTTTGAAGTAAAGTACGTCATCAAAACATCATCTGTGTACTGATTACCTATCATAAACTGCTTTTTTCTAACACCTTCATATTCAAATCCCAGATTTCTATATGTTTTTATGGCGTTTACATTGCTTGAAAAAACTTCTAAATTTATTTTTTCTATCCCCTGAGTTTTTGACCATGAAATCGCATCCTCTATCATTTTCGTGCCTATATTCATATGCCTAAAATCCTTCATTATAGCAATTCCCAGTGAAGCTGTATGCCTGTTTTTTTTATACATCCCACGCTGAATAGTTGTAACTCCGACAATTCTCTCGTTAACCTCTGATACAAGTGTGAGATCATCTTTATTTTTAAGTCTTTCCTGCTCTCCTCTTTCAGTTAAAAGATAGTATTCACTTACAAGATATATCTTTTCATCCATTACACTTTGCATGCATTCTATAATGCCCCTAGCATCTCCCGGAACACCACGCCTTATCAAATATTTTCCCGTCTGTTCATTTTTTTTAAACATCATGGCGACTCCAAAATATTTTTAAGTTCTTTATATATGTTTTCCATTCTCTGCGAATTTTCTCTGGCATCTGATAGAATTCTATCCTTATTTGCAATAAAATCCGATGTTAAAATGGCACCCTCACGTGATGCCTCTATAATACCACCGTGTTCCAGTATCCGCAAAGAGTATCTTATTTTGTGTTCCGGTATACCTGTTTGCTGTGACATTTTAATTATCCCCAGGGGTTGCTCCATTAACAGTGTCTTTATGATGGTGAGGTGCCTTTCAAGGGTTTCTATGTTTTCCTTGACTTCTTTAAAAATTGAATAATCATTCATGGTAATAGATAGCAAGCCATTATTTATTATTTTGTAACATACTTAAAAACTATGAATAAATAAAAAATCTAGCCGCAAAATTAGTTATCCCTCAAATAAGCAATATTGAGTATATTATATAGAGTCAAAATTAAATCAAATTTCACTCTCTGGATTGTAAATAAGTTTGTCATGATCTTTTATTGTAAATTTTGCTGTAGTATTCAGAAGAGAACGTATATTTGCTTTTCTCTCTCCTATATATTCATCATATTTTTCTGGATTTTTTGAGTTCTCTCTGATTTTTAACGTATTATTAAGCAGCGCAATCTGAAGTTTTATCTCAAACCGCTTCCTTTCATCAAAATCATTTATATCAAAAATTTTTACCATTTAGACCTGATTACTTTATTATTTTATTAATTTTTTTATTTTCTAACCTTCCTGGTCTTTTATGGATTAAAACTGAAACTATTATGTTTAACATTGTAATTAGCTATTTATGTTTCATCTCAATAAATTGAATAATTTTCAATATGAAATACCCGTAACAGGTAATATGAAAGTTCCAGGTATATTGTATATGAACCAAAGAATCCTGAGCCAATTCAGTGACAACGAGCCATTAAAACAGGTCATGAATGTTGCAACCCTTCCAGGAATTGTAAAAGCCTCGATTGCAATGCCCGACATACATCTTGGCTATGGTTTCCCAATTGGAGGAGTTGCGGGTTTTGACTATGATGATGGAATAGTATCACCGGGAGGTGTGGGATACGATATAAATTGTGGCGTTTCACTGATTGCCACAGACCTTGATTATGATGAATACAAGTGCAGTGTAAATAGGGTACTGGATGAGCTATATAAAACAGTACCTGCAGGTATAGATAATAAGTCAAGTTTCAGGATTAACTGCAATGATGAAAATGAAATTCTTTCATCTGGTCTGGAATGGGCATTCCGGAATGGATATGCAACGGATAAAGATATAATGCATACTGAGGAGAATGGCTATATGACTTCCAATATTTCAACTGTGAGTGAAAAAGCCATGAAAAGGGGAAAGAATGAACTTGGAACCCTGGGTGCAGGAAATCATTTTCTGGAAATAGATCGCATTGACAGAATATTTGACCGTGAAACTGCCAAAAAATTCGGATCAGAAAGAGAGAATAAATTGGCAATAATGATCCACACCGGGTCCAGGGGACTGGGTCACCAGGTCGCAACTGATTATTTAACCAGGCTAAACGAATATGATGGTAGTGTGAAAATACCTGAGGATAAACAACTTATATCCGTGCATATAAACAGTAAACCTGGAGAAGATTATATAAATGCAATGAACGCTGCCGCTAATTTTGGGTTTGTCAATCGTCAGATAATAACATATAAAATACGGCAAGCATTTGAAAAAATAACAGGTCTGGATTTTGAAAGTATGGGCATAAATACTGTTTACAGTCTTGCCCATAACATGGCAAAGGTTGAAACATATAGCATTGACGGGATAAAAAGAAAATTGCTAGTACATAGAAAGGGAGCCACCCGGGCACAGCCGGCAGGCAACACTACAGGCTATTTCCGGGAAACGGGTCACCCTGTAATTATACCGAGCCATATGGGGGGTCCATCATATGTACTGGTAGGATTGAAGGGAAATGAAGAAACAACATTTTCCAGTTCCTGTCATGGTGCAGGGCGCATACTGAGTAGAAAGGTAGCCAACGAACGATTTACCGTGGATGGTGTCAAGGACGATATGAGGTCCAGGGGAATATATTTACGTGCAACAACGGCGAAGGCGGTAGTTGAAGAATCTCCCGGGAGTTATAAAAACATTGACGATGTAATTGCGGTAATTCAGGGAGCGGGAATTGCATCTCCCGTGGTTTCCCTGATGCCTGTGGCGGTTATGAAAGGGTAGAAAATATAATTAAATCATGGTTTTGCCCAGCACTGCGTTAATATTCTTCACTTTATCATAAAGTGCCCTGAATTGTGGAACCGTAAGCTGTTGTGCCGCATCGCTCAGTGCCTTTGAAGGATCAGGATGTACCTCTATCATTAATCCATCAGCTCCCGCAGCTGTGCCACCCATTGCCAGAGGCTCAACGTACCTATTTACTCCGGCAGGATGACTCGGATCTATAATTACCGGGTATTCGGTTTTTTCATGCAGTACGGGAATAGCGGAAATATCCAGAGTAAATCTTGTGGATTGCTCAAATGTTCTTATTCCTCTTTCTGAAAACATTATATTTTGATTGCCATTCATTGAAAGATACTTAGAAGATGCTATGAGCTCATCGATGGTATTTCCGAACCCTCTCTTGAGCAAAACCGGTTTTTTCTGCTTGCTCACCTGTTTTAGAAGTGAAAAATTCTGGGAATTCCTAGACCCTATCTGAATTATATCCGCATATTCTTCTACAAGTGGGAGTTCTTCAATATCCATAACCTCTGTTATTACAGCCATTCCAGTTGCCTCTCTAGCCCTGGATAGCAGTTTCAGACCCTCCTCGCCCAGACCCTGAAATGAATCCGGGCTTGTTCTGGGCTTGAATGCGCCACCTCTGAGTACGTTAACGCCTATTCTTTTAAGTTCCTTCGCAACACCGACAATCTGTTCCTCGTCCTCCACCGAGCATGGCCCGGCAATCATGAGAAACTTATCATCCGTTAGGCTCAATTCGTCATTTATTTTTACATTTACCATATGATCACCTGATTGTATCGCCGGAAAGTATTGAAGCCCCTATGAGGAGTCCATCATATTTTTCTACATTCAATGCCCCTATGTTTTTAGATGTTATACCACTTTCCAGTATGAGTGGAAGACCAAAGGATTTAAGCCTGTCATATAGGTCTTCTGCCTGATCTTGCATTTCCAGTGTTTTTAGATTTCTCCTATTATATCCTATCAGTACATTCTCCTCCGGGAATATGTTCTCAATGCTATCCGGATCATGTACCTCAACAAGCGCCTCCATGCCCAGCGTATTTCCATACTGTACAAGATCCTTTATGATCTCATAATCAAGGAAATCACATATAAGAAGAAATGCATCTCCTCCTGCCATAAATGATGACTGGACCATTTTACGGCTTGATATGAAATCCTTAATTAGTATTGGTTTGTTATAGCATTGCACGGCTCTGGCATCTAGCATATTACCACCAAAGTGTTGAGGCTCCGTTAGAATACTGATTCCTGCGATGATTTCCTTTATATCATTAAAGTATTTAAGTATATCAGTATTGGATTTATTTCTGAATCCGGATGGTGATTTCCTTTTGAATTCCCCGATAATTCCTGGCTTTATTTTTGTCTCCTTGAGGGATTTTTTGAGGCTGATGGTATTTCTTTCGCGCATATTGAAACTTATGAGATTTCTCAGATTATTTCCGGAGTAAATATCATCCACTATCATAGGGAATCCACAAAATTTTTGAAAATATCCTTTCCATAAGAAGAATAGTAGCTTTCTGGGTGATACTGAACACCGAAGAAATGTCCATCATTTGAATGGAAACCCATTATTTCTCCGTCTATTTCAGAAACAGCATCAACCATTATACCATTTCCGCCGGAAATAACAAGTGAATGGTATCTGATAGCAGTGAATTTTTCAGGAATACCTTTATACAGTGGTGAATCCATGTGCACAATTGTATCAGGCTGTCCATGCATAATCCTTTTTGATAGAACAACTTCGCACCCCAGATAGTATCCAAGAATCTGATTACCGAAGCATATGCCCAGGAACTTTGATTTTCTGTTATTATCTATAAATTCATATAGATTCCCCCTATCCTCTACCACGGTAGGGTTTCCCGGACCTGGTGAAATAATATATCCATCGTAATCTCCGGCATCTGCAAGTTTATCGTTTGGTTTTATATCTATTTTCAAATCCGGGGAGTAAATATACTGATATATATTATATGTAAAAGAATCATAGTTGTCAATAATTAATATCTTTTTCATATAAACCACCGGTAACTGTCATAATCTTTGAATACATCTCATTCACTTCATTTGCAGGAATTGAATCTTTTACTATTCCCGCCCCAGCCTGTGTATAATTTTCCGAAGAATTCCTGTAAAGACTCCGGATGAGCAGTGCGAGGTCCAGTTTATTCTTCCCTGCAATACCCAGTGCACCAGCATACGGGCCTCTGGGATTTTCCTCATATTGATTTATCAATGTCACGGCCTTCTTTTTGGGTGCCCCGCTTACGGTACCCGCTGGGAATACGGACGCAAGTATATCACCAAATCCATGATTTTCAGGAATGCCGGAAACCGTACTTACCAGATGCTGTACACTGTTAAATTTTTCTACATCCATGGATCTCTCAACCTTTACAGAACCCGGTATGCATATTCGCCCCAGATCATTTCTGGCCAGATCAACAAGCATACGGTGTTCAAGAAGCTCTTTTTCATCGTTTTTGAGTTCATTTTCCAGTTTTTTATCCTCGTACTCCGTACTCCCTCTTTTTCGTGTTCCGGCTACCGGAAATATCTCTATCCTGTTATTATCTAAGGAAACCAGATTCTCTGGTGAACTCCCGATAATCTCCATGTCCCCGAATTTATAATAGTAAACGTATAAAGACCTATCGGCTGCCATGAATTTCTTCAGTATGTAAATTCTATCATAATTATCCAGGTCAAATCTCTTTGAAAGCACTATTTGGAGCAGGTCACCATTTATAATTCTTTCAATAGCAATTTCTATCTTTTTTTCAAGTGCAGAATCTGATACATTTCCAGATGTCGTACTGATAGATTCTGACCCTCTTTTGTACTTTTGTGTATATTCCACATCCGGAATTATATATGAAACCTGGGGCCATTCTGATCTTTTTAATTTTATATCTGGATAAATATCATCGACAAAGTCATAGGTTACAAAGAGCGGTATAATATTATTAGAAGACAAAACCTCCATGAACTCTTTGTTCATATAATTTTTTGCATCTCTATATATATTAACAGGATCACTTTCAGATATGAAAAGTCGCTCCATACTGGATTCCCTTTCACTTTCAAATTTACAGAAGTATGCGAAATTTTTACCGTTTAATTTACTTATTTTATCTAATAACACTGCACTCACCAAGTTTATTAAAAAATTCACTAACTTTTTCAAATGATTTTTTCCCAACTCTCTCCTCAAGAGAGCTGCTAACGTCTATCAAAGCAGGTCCCAGTGGCACAAGCTGTTCCAGGTTCATGGAATCAATCCTACCGGCAATTCCAATTATGTTCAGAGGTAATTTCCTGAGCTGTGATATTTTGCTGGAAATCCCGTTCTTGTCTTCAATAAGAATATAATCGGCACCGGCATCAGTGTAAGACTTTATCCTTTCTTTCAAATCTCGTTCCGAAAAATCAATCACAGAAATAACACTCTTTCCCAGTACATTCTTTATATATGAAATATCTTCTTCTGTATGCCTGAAATGGAGCTGGATATAATCCTCCTTACCTGCAGTGGTAGGCATTGACGTATAAACTGCTGTGACCATGGCATCAGGATGTTTATCCTTTATTTTTTCAATCAATTCTGATGTGCCATGTCTTTTAACATTGAAGTCCAGTATAACACCTATAATATCGGCACCCATTTTAATGGAATAATCAGCATCTTCTTCGTTAGTTATTCCGCATATTTTAACTTTCATTCGCACACCTCCTTTAATTTTTTAACTGCCACACCGGCGTCTATGTATTTTATTGCAAGGTCATATGCTTCTTCCATTGTTTCTGCCAGACCATTGGTTATTACAGCAGGAAAAGCATTGAGCGCTATGAATTCTTTAACTTCCCTATTATTCCCCGAAAGACCTGAAAGAAGCATTTCGAAACTCTTTTCCGGGTTTACAGTGGATATCCTTTCAACTTCTGTTCTGTGCCCTATCAACTTCACAGGGTCAACATTCATTTTTTCAATCTTATTATCTATAAAGTAGAGGTGGTTTTCACTGTACGGGGAAAGCTCATCCATGCCGTCAGAAGAATGGATCACAAAGCCCTTTTTATTATCCTGAAGGACCACCCTTGCGTATAGCCCCGCAAGTTCTTCGTTGTATGCGCCCAGCACCACTTTATCCGGATTGAGGGGATTTGTGAGTGGCCCAAGAATATTGAATACAGTTCTAAAGTTCATTTGTTTTCTAGCATGTGAAAATTTTGCAAAACTTCTGTTATACTGTGGTGCCAGTATATACACATAATTTTCCCTGTTTAGATTGTCTATGATTTTTTCCTCATTCATTTGAAAATTGTAATTTATATATTTCATAAAGTCCGCGCTTCCATGATGCCCTGTAATTCCAAAATTTCCATGTTTCGCTGTTTTTATTCCCATGGATGCAAGCAGTATACTGACTGCAGTGCTTACATTTACCGTATTTTTACCGTCACCACCGGTCCCTACAACATCGGTAAGTCCTGGATACCGGATGTGAATATCTGACATTTCCCTGAGTGCCATTGCAAAACCTGTTATTTCTTCCGGTGTTTCTCCTCTGTTATGTATCTCTGTGAGAAATTCTATCTTCTCTCTATCGGATGTGTCCACCAGTTTTTTCATGGCATCTCTTGCCCTTATTACAGCATCATTTGCTTCAGAGTATTGGTTTTCATTCATTCAGAACACCTCTCATTTTATCTATATAATCAATGAATCCCTTTTCATCCCCCGCATCAATCATTTTAACAAGATACGTTCCTATTGCAACCCCTGAACCACCGTTTTTCATTAGATTTTTTATATCCTCATCTGTTTTAATTCCGAATCCATAGGTTATTTCCCTTCCCGGAAGGAGTCCATTGATTCTCTCTGTGGTATAATCCAGTTCATAGGGTATTTCTATGCCGGTTGATGGCTGCAGCCCATAGTAAATCCACGAATCGGTAATAGCTGCTATGTCTCTTATTATAGAATCCGGTGTAGCCGGTGAGAAGAAGGGAATGTATTCAAATCCCATTTTATTTAATTTATTGATGACACTTTTTGATTCCTTGAAGTAATCTATTATCAGGTCCGGTATTATTATCCCTGAAAAGTTATTGTTCTGGAGATAGCCAATAAATTCATCAAATCTATCCTTTATATCTGAATAATAGGATAATGAATACATCTTTATGGAAGTCCTGTAAAAATAATCAAAATACTTACTGTAAATACTCTCTGAAAAATTACGGTTTCCGACACTGTGGGTCTTTCTTATTACTGGCCCATCATATCTGGGATCAATGGAAGGAAAGCCAAATTCTATATAATTGATTTTTTCTACAGGTAGTATATCCAGAAATCTGCACAGCTCTGTATTATCAGGATATCCCAGTGTAAAGTATGGAATGAGGTTTTTCATGATTTTTCACCAAAAATTGATAAATCAAGCATGCCATGTCCGCTTACATTTACAACTATTGTCTTCCTCTCACTTTTATGGGATTTCGCGTAATTTATGGCAGTTGCTATTGCATGTCCAGATTCTGGAGCGGCTATAATTCCCTGAGTATTGGCGAATATCCTCAGCGCTTCCTTCACCTGGCTTTCTGTAACCTCATCGCTTTTAATTCTGCCTTTATTTATCAGGAGTGAAAGTGATGGTGACGCGCCATGGTATCGTAAACCACCCGCGTATATTGTAGGAGGGACAAAATCGGCCCCCAGTGAATACATACGCATCTGTGGTAATACACCTGCAGAATCTACCAGATCATATTTGTAATCTCCCTTTGAGAATTTAGGGACTTCATCAGCTGTTGTGGCTATGATTTCTGTGTCATCACCATCAGGGATAAATGGAAAAGTAAAGCCACCGAAATTGCTTCCACCTCCAACGCAGCCAATTAGAACATCTGCATGCTCACCAATTAATTCCAGCTGCTTCTTTGTTTCCTGCCCTATAACGCTCTGATGTGTGAGCGCAACGTTCATAACACTGGCTACCATATATCTGTAATCATGGTCAAGCGCATATTCAACGGCCTCGCTTATACCGATTCCCAGTGTGCCCGGGGTGTCTGGGTGTTCCTTTAAAATCTTCCTTCCATATTCGGTCAGTGTGGACGGACTTGCGACAACATTCCCATTGTAGAGATTCATCACTGTTTTTCGTAATGGTTTCTGTTCAAAGCTTATCCTCACCATAAATATCTGTGCAGGTAATCGGTAGAGGGATGCAGCCAGAGCAGTAGCAGAACCCCATTGCCCGGCACCTGTTTCAGTAGTTACACCCTTCACCCCCTCCTTCATGGCATAATATGCCTGCGGAATAGCTGTATTTATTTTATGAGACCCGGTGGCTGTTGCGCCTTCGTACTTATAAAATATTTTTCCACGGTAATCCAGATATCTTTCAAGGTTCCTTGCCCTTATCAGAGGTGTTGGCCGCCCTATCTGTTCATATTGTTCCATGACCTCATCAGGTATTTTTTCATATCTTCTGAATGTAAATTCCTGTTTCAACACTTCTCTTGGAAGGATTTTATTTAGAAGGTTTATAGCTGAAATATCTTGCTTTGAATCTCTCGGTGGGGCCAGGGGCTCAGGCAGATCAGGAACTACATTATACCAATTTTCTGGCATTATCTCTCTATTGATTGTTGTTATCATAATATGTGTATTGATACATATTATTTAAGCATTATTGCATATTATTATTGTATAGAGATAAATATTATCAGCTAAAAACAGATTCAATTAAAAAGTCTTAAAGCCATAAACTTTGCTGGAATTAGGTGGGTATTATACCGGAATTCAGTATAATAAAAACAATTTCTATATCAAATTAAAATATCTGAATTTTAATTATATTTTATATCTTTAGTAGACTGTTTGGTATTTATATGTGGTATAAATAATCCATTATGATAATATTAGATGATAATCAAATAAAGGATAAAATAACTATTCAAGAGGCAATAACAGTCATGAGAAATGCATTCTATGATAGATACGAACAAAATTTGTCTTCTCCGCCAAGATATAATATCGGCAATGATGGAAAAATTGTAATAACATTAGGAGAAAATAAGAAATTAAACATATCAGGCTTCAGATGTTATAACCTATACGGTGAAAAAGACGATCAATTTATAACGGTAATTAATACAAAGAGTGGAGAAATAAAAGGAATAATCATAGGGAATTATATCGGTACACTCAGAACAGGCGCAATAGGTGCATTATCTATTGATTTGCTTGCAAAGAAAAACAGTAAAATCCTTTCTGTTATCGGCTTGGGCAATCAGGCCATGATTCAAACACTCTGTGCATTAAATGTTAGAAATATTAATGAAATAAGAGTATTTTCTCCTACTCAAAATCATAGAGAAAAATTTATAAATACATTGCAAAACAGGACTCATATAAATATAATAAATTGCACCAATTCAAATGAGGCGATTATTGACAGCGATATAATTATAACGGCTACAACAAGCAAGATGCCGGTAATAAATTCTGATTATATTAGCAATGGCACCCACATTGTCTGGGTTGGAAATAAACATAAAAGCTCTAGCGAAGTAGGAGACGACGTAATATTAAGAAGTAATAAGATTTTTACCGATTCTATGGAGCAGTTAAATTCTTATAAAAATTCACATAAACTGGAAAATATTATCTCAAATAGAGGACCATATGAACTATCTGATCTTATTTCCGGAAAAATCAATGGAAGAGTAAATGATAATGATATCACTGTTTTTGCATCAGTTGGGCTATCAGGAACGGAAGTTATGCTCGCCGATTATATTATGAATAATTTCAATAACCATTTATATAATTAATATATTATAATAATAACTATGAAGGCTAATGATGTATTAAACCTGCTACGCATTTCCAGAAAAACACTTCATGTATATGCTTCAACAGG